>MHRM01000008.1:7372-22504 GCA_001822575.1 Candidatus Taylorbacteria bacterium RIFCSPHIGHO2_02_FULL_44_12 | reverse complement strand
ACCACTCCTGCGTGCGGGCGAGCAGAGCACCCCGCCTCACTTTCTCCAGACAAAAAAGTGGCGGGGTGCTTCAAGAATTCCTTTGGAAAAAAATTCGAGCAAATGATACAATTACATCACTCGACAAGAAGTCTCGTTTGAAAGGAGACGAATCCCTTTTTAAGGGCTATGATTAATGCTATAACCAAAACCCCGAAAGGAGGTCACAATGTCCGATACTCCCTCGATTCCTTGAAAAAGATTATTGAAGAAGAAAAGCCTTCTAAAGTCATTGTAATCACTTATGAACAGAGAAATTAGAAGTTATCATATATCCGTACGGTCCAAGATTTTGAATCCATCGGTAATTGCGTCACAAAGGAAATCTTCCAATTGACTGTGATCTTCTTTGGTCTGAGCTTTATAAAGATATGTGTAATAGAGCTGTTTTTGTTCTTGGCGAATTATTGCGGGAGCAAAATTTGCATCGAGTAACATGGCGTTCATGAGTAATCGACCGACACGACCATTACCATCTCCAAATGGATGGATTTGTTCAAATTTACCATGAACACTGGCAGATAAAGCGACGATATCTTTGTTTTTTAGAGCGGCTCGAGCCATTACTTCCGTCATTAATTTATGAATACTCATGTGATTTGCCGTTGGCAAATTAACACCAGTAATTCTGACTCCATGATCACGATAAATGCCGGCATCCGCTTGGACACCATTCATTAGAATACTGTGGAGTTTCTGTACTAAGTTCTCATCAACCTTCTTTTTTTTGGATATGTGATCAAATAAGTAATTTAAGGCCGTTTGATGATTTTTAGCTTCTAGTTGTTCAGTCAGGCTTTTATTTGGCAAAGCTGCATTATCAAAAAGAATGGCTGCTGTGTCTGGCTCACTAAGCGTACTACCTTCCATGCTATTGCTGTTGTAAGTGAGTTTGAGAATGAATTGATCTCGAATATCTGGATTATCCAAAATTTCTTTTAAGACGTTCTTATATTCCCTTGATTTTTGGCTGAGTGTCTGTTTTTTGATAGCAAGAATATTCTCCGGAATTATTTTTTGTCCGGTCACTTCTAAATATAACTCCTCTATGACCGCCTGCATTTTAGGCCTTGGATTAGACTTACCAGTCCACCAACTATTGAAGGCCGCAAAAGACACGCCAAATTTTAGGGCCAATTGAGTCTGAGTCATTCCAAGCCTTTTTTGGATGATTTCTAGTTTTTGTTTGGTATTCATGGATATATGGTAACTTTATAAAGTTACGGCCATTTTACCAAACTTTATAAAGTTAGGCAAATACCCTGAAAGACTGATATAATCTCTTTGTTTAGAGAGTTCTGAAATCCAAACAGATAGGTCACCATGTAATCTGTACCCACTTTGTAAAAAGCATGGTAAACAACCCCAGTCACCCAAAAATCTCCCTTATAGCGACTCTCACCATTTTAGTTTTAGTCCTATTATTTTCGGGAATTTTGTGGGTCAAAGAAAAAGTACCTAGCATCTCATTTTTATATGACCTTGGACTGGCGAAATACGATATGCCCCACGAAGATATCTCTGCTCAAGTTTTAGATATTGTTCAGCAAAAAATACCGGAACCTAATATGACTGTCCTCGTCGGAGGTGATGTTATGCTGGATAGAGGTGTCCGACTGATTGGGAATAAATATGGTTACGATTCCCTTTTTGCTTCCACTACTCCCATATTCCAAAAACAAGATATCGTAGCCGTCAATCTAGAAGGACCGATAACTTCCCATCTTTCCCAAACCCTTCTTCCAAATGGTCAAGGTACCCAAAGTTTCACATTCACTTTTGCCACCACTACAGCCGGAACTCTTGCTCGTTCTCATATCAATCTAGTCAGTCTAGCAAATAATCACAGTGGCAATTTTGGCCGAGAAGGCTTGGAAGAAACGAGACGGTGGCTGGAAGGAGTCGGTGTGGGATATTTCGGAGATCCCTGGAATAGTCCTTCAAAAGAGACGGTAATATGCAAGAATGAAATATGCGTGGCCTTCCTGGGATATCATGCTTTCCACCAAGGGTTTGAAAATATTCTTGCCGATATTTCTAGATTGAATTCCGAGGGTTATTTTGTCATTGTCATGCCGCATTGGGGTGAGGAATATGTTCCTTTACATTCCCTGGATATGCGAACCAAGGCCGAGACAATGGTTTCGGCCGGAGCTGACGCTATCGTCGGATCTCACCCTCATGTGATTATGGATCATCAATGGTTAGGAGAAGTGCCAGTTTTTTATTCCCTTGGAAACTTGTTATTTGATCAATACTTTTCTAAGGAGACGATGGTCGGAGAAATGGTTGAATTTCATCTTGCAAAGAACAGCGATATCGTAAAAATACAAGAAATAAAAGTCTATGAAATATCAAACGCTTCCAGACGAGGGATAAATATTCTTGGTGAAAGAATGTTTTCCAAGCCCTGATCCAAAACTGGACAAGCTGAAAAAATAGATATAAATTTACATCATACGCACGCTTAGCTCAGTTGGTAGAGCATTCCCTTGACGTGGGAAGGGTCGGGGGTTCGAATCCCTCAGCGTGCACTGAAATGTACCCCATAAATTCACAATTAAATATATCAGTAAAAGCTCCATTAATAGCAGGGATTTCTTTTGTGTTGGGGTTGCTTTTTGATTATTTCTTCTACGACAAAATTCCCGGTATCGGATTTCCGATATACATTGGTCTAATTCTAATCGGACTATTTATTATTTCAAAAGATTCCAAGAGACAAATAAACAAACAAGTACTCTGGCTTCTGATACCACTTATATTTTTTAGTTCAATGGTTTTTGTCCGTTCAAGCGAACTACTCACTTTTCTCAATATTGTCGCTAGTCTGTTGTTATTATTACTCGTTGCCGAAGTATTGTTTGTTGGATTACTTAAAAACTTTTTGATCAGTGATTATCTAAAAATAATTTTCCTTCCATTCAGATTTATTAGAGCATTCTTTCAGACTCTGCCAAATATTTTTAAGTTTTGGAAAGTCGGCACAGAACCAACAGAACCAAAAGTATCTTCACGAGTGATCAAAGGAATAATAATGGCTATTCCTATTATTTTAATTTTCTTAGGGCTTTTTTCTTCGGCCGATCTTATTTTCCAAAAATACCTGTCCGATTTGATTCGTATTGATATTGACCCAGAAATTATTGTTAGATCTATTCTGGTGCTGTCTGCCACTTTTGCTTTGATTGGTGCTTATTCCTATACTCTTGGCAAGAAAGAGAGATCAATCGTTTCTAGCACTACGAACACCAAATCTTATACTATTGGTCATATAGAGACTTCTATACTTCTCGGCATGGTCAATTTGCTATTTTTTGGATTTATACTTGTCCAACTAACATACCTTTTTGGTGGAGAGAGTAATATTGTCTCTCAAGGATTCACTTACGCTGAATATGCTCGGAAGGGATTCTTTGAACTGATCGCGGTAGCGATTATTTCATTCCTGTTACTTTTGACTACGGAAAAATATATAGCAAAAAAAGATACAGATCATACTTTAATTTTCAGAATACTAAGCACAGCGCTTATTATTCAAGTAATACTGATAATGATGTCTGGATTTAAGCGGCTTTTGCTATACGAAGAGGCTTATGGTTTTACCACCCTTAGATTATATAGCCATGGGTTTATTATTTTGTTAGCAATTATCTTTGTCTTATTGCTTTATAAAATTCATAAGGATAAAAGAGAGAATTCTTTCGTGCTCCGAGCTTTTGTTTCGGTTACTGTGTTCCTGGTTGTCATTAATATTATCAACCCAGATAAGTTCATAGCCGAGCGAAACATTGAACGGTTCGCGACGACAGGCAAATTGGATACTCACTATTTGGCCAGTCTGTCCGATGATGCCGTGCCTGAAATGGTGAAAATATTAAATATTCCAGACGAAGATATAAGAAATGGTTTTGCCCGAGAATTGTACTGGCGAACCCAAAAAGATTCTTCCTTCTCTGCCCAGTGGCAATCATCTAATATATCCCGCATCAATGCGAATAATATCTTGAAACCAAAAATGGCTGATCTTGAACAGTATAAAGATTATCAACAGCAAGAAGATACTGGTCTGAATTAAGACGGTGAAGTGTACGAGAAAATTGTACACTTCATTGTTTTTATCATATTCTCCTGGTAGGATATCTTCATGATTTCATTCCCATCAATAAAACTAACCGTCAATTTCATCAAGGATCGCAAACAGGTCGTAGCATATTCGCCTGCGCTTGATATTTCTACTGTAGGAAAATCGGAGAAGCACGCAAAGAAAAGATTCCAGGAATTAGTGCATATTTTCCTAAAAGATATCTCTGAAAGGAATGTAGTCGCCGAAGTTCTTACAGAACTTGGATGGAGAAAAATTACCGCACCAAATCGTAAATCTACATGGATGCCGCCAGATGTACATTCTATTAATTTAAAAATTCCAATGGTTGCCTAAATGAAGCTTGCACGGATTCACTGGAAAAAGTTTGAGAAATTTTTATTGTCAGTTGGCTGTGAATTTGTTTCTGAAGAAGGAGATCACAGGAAATATCACAAGCCTGGTATCTTACGGTCAGTTATAATTCCAAGAGAAAAAGATCTGCCCCAATTTATTATCTTAAATAATTTAAGAACATTGGGTATTTCCAGAAAAGAATATTTGAAGAAGATTTTGAATCTATAAACAATTTTGTATTTGCCACCATTACCATCATATGACCACCCTCGGCATAGAAACAAGTTGCGATGAAACGGCTTTGGCTCTCCTCCAAACCCGTGGCAGTGGAGAGACTTTTGAGTATCGGATCATCCAGTCGCTTGTTCATTCCCAAGCCAACCTCCACAGTGCTTATGGCGGTGTCTTCCCCACTCTGGCCAAGCGCGAACATGGCAAGAATATTCTACCTCTTTTGGATAAACTACTTTTGGAAGCACAACCGTACTTCAAAGAAAAAAGATATGCGAAGGATTACAAAAAAACTTTGGATTTATTTGAAAAAGAATTGTCCGAACAAAACCCCGACTTGTGGCAATCCATACTAGGTGCCGATTTCTTAGTTAATATTCCAAGAATTGATCAGATAGCCGTGACCCAAGGCCCCGGTTTGGAACCAGCTTTGTGGGTCGGCATCAGTCTTGGACGTTTTCTCTCTACTCTATGGAATATACCACTGATTGCCGTAGATCATATGGAAGGACATATTATCGGCTCATTGATTGATGAAGATAAGCCATATGGAGTATGGCAGTACTTGAAAGGCGTAACCTACCCAGCTATAGCTCTTCTAATTAGCGGAGGCCATACCGAACTGGTAGAGATAAACTCTCTCGGCGATTATAAGATCATCGGCCAGACTAGAGACGACGCCGTTGGCGAGGCTTTTGACAAGGTGGCGCGCCTCCTCGGTCTGCCCTACCCGGGAGGACCGCATCTCTCCAGACTGGCCGAGGAGGCGCGCCAACAAAATATATTATCACCAATAAAATTGCCCAGACCGATGATAGATAGAGATAATCACGATTTCTCTTTTTCCGGTCTCAAAACCGCCGTTCTATACGCCATCAAAAAAGCCGAGAAATCGGGAAAATATGATAATGTTTTCAGAGCCGGTCTGGCCCTTGAATTTGAAAATGCCGTAACCGATACTTTAAGCGCCAAATCGGCTGAGGCTATTGAAAAGATTCAAGCTAAAACTCTAATCATGGGTGGCGGAGTCAGCGCCAATCACAGCCTGCGAAGGCGTTTTACGGACATTTCTGCTGAATATGGCATACCATTGTATATGCCATCATTTCATCTTTCCGGAGACAATGCCCTGATGATTGCCCTTGTTGGAGCCTTGAATAATGCCCCGACTGATTCAAGAAATATTCAAGCTCAAGGCACCAAAAAGCTCGGTAAAAATCTATTGCTGTGAGCTTATTAGTAACACAAACTCGGCGAACATGTCCTTGCACTGACTTGCAATGCAATTTGAGCCCCCGGAGAATGGCAAAAAAGCCCTACCAATCTTTCAACTGGTAGAGCGTGGAATAAACTCTTTATCGTCACTCCGTAGATGTCGTCAACTGTCGAACCCTCAACAACTCTGTCGAGCGAAGAACAAACTGTGCAGCAATCTGGTGCTCCTCGCGGAACGCTTCTTCCCCGCAAAGTCCCTTACGGACCTTGGCACAGGCAGCTTGGTACATTCCAAAATCTAGTTCTGTATTCTTCTCGATCAAGGCACGCACTTGATTTTCCTGTGTATGATCCGTAGCTTTCCAGATAAGTGACCGTTCAGCGAGTTGCCGGATCCTCTGACCATCTGGATCAGCGATGTCCCGCCGGACCTCCTTGAATGCGGCACCGACACTTGAGAGCCAGTGGAGAGTATGAAGGGTCATTGCTTGTTCGCTACCCGGCAGTACGGTCGGCATATTTTCAATCATGTGATACAAGCTAGGTGCTAAGAAAGGACGATTCCCACACTCGGCGCAGATCACACTATCAATGTTGAAGATGTGGTAATTTACCATCACCTTCGCATTGCAAATTGCACATGCACACCTCCAGAGTAACTTGTCAAAGTCCCAGTCACCGTGCGGCACAATGTTTCGTTCCGCCAGTTTAGTCAACTGATCGGGCGAGATACCTTTCAAAAGATCCCACTGATCGAACCTGCCCATGTCGAGCAGATCTTCACATTTGCGATCTCCGTAAAGTTCCCAACGAATGCTCGTCATGTAGCGACCAGCACGATTGTTTGCAATCAGAAGCCGTGCCGCAATCGGATCGTTGTCGGTTGTGCCGACAACCTTGTGACCTGTTGACTTGAAGCTCGTCCGAAAAAGGACATTAGCTTTTCGCTTGTTGTCCTTTTGAGGCTCCATGTAGAACATGCAGCGGAACGGTGAACGCTCCGAGCTGTGTTGATTTCTCCAGGCGACCATGGCTTCCTCAGCTGATGAGTATTGCCTGATAGCCACATGGAGACGGCTCTCGATCAATCCGGAGCCGATGAACGGATGCATTTGAAGCGGTATTACTGGTAATCGTCCGCCAACCACGAGACTCGTAGTGTTCATTTATTTTTTGTCCTTTCTGTGAGTTTAATTGTTTTGTGATTTAGAATAATTTTATTGATGAGATCGGGAAGAAAATCCCGAATCATCCGAATATCCATGGACCGCAACCACCATAGGTTTTTTTCGACAGAGAACTGATCAGGAAATGCTAGAGCTTCGCTTAGACGTTTAAGCGATGAGACAAATATGACGCCATCATTGCCACTCGCCTGCTCGATGCATTGGCGAAAGTATTCCTGTAAACCCAGCTTCTTGTCCATAGTCATCAATCGGAAAAGACTCCGATCGAAAAGACCCCGAAAAGAAGTGTACTGATTTCCCAGAATACCGTAGAACTTTCGAAGGGAACTGTTCGAATCGAACATTGCGCATATTGCCCAATAAACGATTGAATTCGCTACCGGATCAAGATAATACTGCAACGGAAACTGCCCTTTATGAGCCCTGACTGGATGTATTATTCCGAACCGATTGGATACGACTTCGAAATCAGCAAGAAGGCCCTGAACAATGGATCTTTGTTGAGCAAAGTCTTGTTTCCTTCCACATGACTGGCACGGAATGAGTGGTCGATATAGGATCGAAGTCCGATCAAACACTTGGTGACAAGTGGGACACTTATGCATCACAATGATGGCATCAAAATCCCAATCTCCAGTAGGGACGATTCCCTGACGAGCAAGAAGCTGTGCCTTGTCACAATCCAATCCCTCGAACAAGTCATAGCTGTCAAATCGTCCAATGTCGAGGAAAACTGTCAAATCAAAATCTCCGTAAAGTTCCCATCTGACCGTCGAGAGTCTGCATCCAGCCGCATAATTTCCGATGAGAATTTTTGCAGCCGAGATATCTTCGATATTAATGCCGACAACTTTGTCATCGGCCTTGCTTGTCCTTTCCAGATTCGGTACCAGACGTATAATCGCTTTGTTATTTTTCTGTTCCTTCCAGAAGACAAGTCGTTCAGTCACCGTTTCGACGCTGAAGACTTCCCTGAAGGCACGAAAAAGTTTTTGGCAATATCCCCGAGGCTGGTCCGATGTGTCACATTTTTGAATGCCGTGAGCACTCGGCTCTAAAGCTTTTGTGGTCATTAATATGCCTTTCTTTGAGTTGTGAATTATAAAATTGACAAACATCCCCAGATTCCAACATATCAAGGTTTATTGACCTTGTCAAGAATTTTTATGCTTAGCCTTTTACCTAGCTCTACTACCTGAATAGACCCTTTATGAATAACCAAAAGCGGACTGATAGAGAGGTTTTGTTTGAATCATTCAGATCTTCATCCATTTCAACACTTCCTTCGGAACTCATAATTTCAACATCGGAAGATCCCGAAGAAGTGGCCATGAATGTCGTAACGGTTACCGGAGATGTGGCTTCTATGCTGATATTGCCGGAGGTCTGGGTGGACATGGCTGGATCCATGGCAGAAGACTGCATCCCAGATCCTACCTGTGCCCGACCGGATACATAAGCGTCTAGGACGGCCATTTCCCCTTTGTCCATAGTCAAAGGTTTTCCGCAAACCAGATTATTGATCTGTTTTGATGTAGTGATGCTGACAGTTCCGGAAGGAATAGAAGCTCCCCAAGGGGCCAGAATTATAGCTTTGTATTTGATCTGGAAGGCGCTCACAGCGGCTTCGGTTTTGGCATCAAAAGTACCATTGACATCCACATCGTACCCTTGATTGACCTTGAGAAATGTCTGCAGACGCAATACTTCGTCGCGATTGTTGTTTGGACTATCGCGCTTCAATAGGCTCTTTATATAATTGGGACAAGAAGCCGTAGATACTGTTTGGGCACCAGCTACTGACGGCACTGCTACACCTGCCAATAATACAAAACCTAATGCTAAATAAGTGATGTTTTTCATATCATCAGGTTATCAAACCAATAATAAGGTTGTCAATATGTCGGCAAGAAATAAGGAAAACATATCCGAAAAGGACGGGTTGACCTCGTCGCTCTCTACAGAGATTAGCGACTCGGTCCCCCTCGTTCTCGCCGACGCATTGGAAATAAACAGGTCAATAATGTGATTGCGTCGGCTCCGAAGAGCCTTTTCGAATATGTTTTCCTTATTTCTTGCCTAAAATTAATAAATTGACCTATGCTACAATTTAACCATAATAATGCCCTACACAGTTTTTATTTATGCCGTCTTGGCTGGACTTGTGCCGTCTTTTATTTGGCTTGCTTTCTGGTTACGTGAAGATACGCGACCAGAGCCGAGATTTATGATTGCCCTTTGTTTCGTTAGTGGCGCATTGGCAGTCATACCAGCCATATTTCTTGAAAAATACATTGCCGGAATAGTGTCCGATAATAGTCTTACATACAGCCTCTGGGCAATGACTGAAGAGGTAATCAAACTTTTTGTTATAGCTCTCGTTGCTCTCCAAAGTGACTATAACGACGAACCTATAGACGCCATGATCTATTGTGTGGCTGTGGCTTTGGGTTTCGCGGCCCTGGAAAATAGCCTATTTATTCTCGGACCATTGGCAAATGGCGATGTGGTCGCGAGTGTCGTCAATGGTAGCCTGCGATTCATCGGAGCCACCCTTGTTCATGTAGTCAGTTCTTCTTTGATCGGTTTTGCCATAGGATATGTCTTTTATCGTAGGTCATTGGCGAAATTTTTGGCTGTTATCATAGGGTTGTGCACGGCGATCGCATTGCATGCCGCATTCAACTTGTCTATAATTACAGCAAGTCCTGCCGAGACACTAAAAACTTTTGGGTGGATTTGGGGAGCGGTGGTCATACTGATCGTATTGTTTGAGGAGATCAAGGTTGTCCGACCGCCCATACGCACTTTTGATTGATTTTTTAATATTAAAAAAATATTTATGTCCAAAGACAAAAGATCATTTTTTGAAAGATTGACCGGCACGGTCCGCATGGATGAAGACCGAATAGAATCAAAGCCGACCAAGAAAGATCGCCCAAAAGAAACCGATTCATCTTGGATAGATGAAGAGTCCGAAAAAGACGGAGAGTTGACCGTGGATGTCTATCAGACTGCCGAAATGATCGTGGTCAAAAGCATGATTGCCGGTGTTCGCCCAGAAGATTTGGATGTTTCCATAACCAGAGATATGGTGACCATTCGTGGACATCGCGAAGAAGAGCGAATTTCTCGGGAAGAAGACTATCTTGCTCGTGAATTGTATTGGGGCTCATTTTCTAGGACTATTCAGTTACCCGAAGAGATAGATGTGGACGAAGCTGAGGCCGTAGAAAAACACGGTCTCCTCATCCTTAAACTCCCCAAACTGGACAAAAAACGCCAGTCAAGACTCAAAGTCAAGACGGTGTAGAGTTGTAGCTAAATATCCAACCTAGCTAATCTAGCATTTGACTGAATAAAAGATTTGCGAGCCGGGACATCGTCGCCCATGAGCATATCGAAAACCTTATCGGCTTCGATGGCGTCTTCTATATTTACCTGCTTCAGAATACGAGCTTCCGGATCCATGGTTGTTTCCCAGAGCTCATCGGCATTCATTTCACCAAGACCCTTATAGCGCTGAATAGCAGTTTGTGATTGATCAACATCTTTGCCTAGGGCTTTGATCTTTTCTTCTTCTGTGTAAAAATACAGTATCTCCTTGCCGCGCTTGACTTTGTAAAGAGGCGGTTGGGCAATGTAAACATAGCCATGATCAATCAGTGGACGGAAATATCGGTACAGTAAGGTCAGAATCAAAGTCCTGATGTGCGCTCCATCAACATCGGCATCTGTAGCCAAAATGATCTTGTGATAACGGAGCTTGGATATGTCAAAGGTGTCGCCGATGGCCGTGCCAAAAGCCAAAACTAGATTTTTGATTTGCTCCGAACCAAGCATTCGATCTAGACGAGCTCTTTCAATGTTCAGAATCTTGCCACGCAGAGGCAGTATGGCTTGAATCCTACGATCCCGTCCGGTCTTGGCCGTGCCGCCAGCCGAATCCCCTTCCACAATGAACAATTCTGATTCTCCCGGATCGCTGGATTGGCAATCAGCCAGCTTGCCGGGCAAAGTCATACCTTCTAGGGCACCTTTGCGCAAGACCGAATCCTTGGCCGCCTTGGCGGCCTTGCGAGCCTTCATGGCCAAGATGACCTTGTTAACGATGGAGCGAGCGTCTTCTGGATTTTCTTCTAGAAATGAGCCGAAGGCTTCGGCAAATACAGTAGCCACGGCTCCTTGGGCTTCCATACTGCCGAGTTTGGCTTTGGTCTGGCCCTCAAATTGAACCTCGCGCATCTTGACGGATATGACAGCCGTCAGGCCTTCCAAGGCGTCATCACCAGTGAAGCTGTCTTCGCCGTTTTTGCCGGAATTATTATTCTTGGCATAAGTATTGAGAGTGCGGGTTAGAGCTGTCTTGAAACCCGTGACATGAGTGCCTCCTTCGGAGTTGTAGATATTGTTGGCAAAAGCCAGAACGCGAGAGGAAACATCGTCGGTATACTGAAGAGCGATCTCCACCGACTCAATACCCTCTACTTTCTTTTCAACGGAAAAAATATTCTTATGGATAGGATTGAAGCTCTGGTTGGTAAAGCGGACCAAAGAGACTAGTCCACCTTCAAAATAAAAAGTTTGCGATGGAGCCTCGACCCCCGTGTCGCCAAGATAAAAAACCTCATCATCAGAACCAAAAGATGACACCTGGCCGCGAGCGTCTATAACCCTGATCCGCAAACCCTTGACCAGATAAGCCTGCTGGCGCATGTGATTGACTATTCTATTGACCTCGAAAGAGATGCCTTCCTTGAATATCTCGGGGTCTGGCTCAAAAATGACGATGGTGCCATGGAGTTTGGAACTGGATATCTTCTTGACAGCGGCCTTGCGTTTGCCCCGAGAATATTCCTGAATATAAAGTCCCCCATCGCGGTGAACCAAAACTTTGAGATAAATAGAAAGAGCGTTGACGACCGAAGCGCCGACGCCGTGTAGTCCACCAGAAATAACATATCCGTCACCTCCGAATTTGCCGCCGGCGTGGAGAGTAGTCATGATCGTCTCCAGAGCCGAGACCTTGCTCTGTTTGTGAATATCTATTGGTATTCCACGGCCATTGTCAGCTACTCGGACACGGTTCCCCGGCAAAAGAACAATCTCTATATCATCAGCGAAGCCGCCCATAGCCTCGTCGCGGGAATTGTCAAAAATCTCCGTAACAAGATGGTGTAATCCATCCGGACCAGTGGTGCCAATATACATTCCAGGCCTCTTCCTGACTGGCTCCAAACCTTCCAGAACGGTTATAGCTTCGGCTGTATAGCCCTTGGTGGATGATTTTTTCACCAGTCTATTATAGCAAAAAAGGCCAGAATTGGAAGTCTTTTACCTTAATTTTGCTCCAAACTGGGAAGCGGTTTCGGCGTATATTTTGGCTTGAATGGCATCTATTTCCAGACTGGTAAGGGTGCGATCATTAGCCCCATAAATGATCCGATATGTATAGCTTGTCTTGCCTTTGCCAAACTTACTCTCATCCTGATACTTGTCTGACAATTTCACTTCTTCCACCAGATCTCCGCCGATATCTCTGATAAGATCAAAATAGTCATTGGGCCTGAAAGAATCGTCTACCACAAAAGAAATATCGCGAGTAGCAGTCGGGTATTTGCTCACTGGAACGAACTTCCGTCCCAGAATAAGCTGTTTCTTGACTCTTGGATCATCCGACCAGAGAAGTCGGATGTCGGGGATATCCATACTGACTATGGCCAACCGCTCCAAACCAAAACCGAATGCCCAGCCATTGTAACCAGATACAGCGAAGTTTGTGAGAACGCTCTTCCTGGGTAAACCGCATCCCAATATCTCTATCCATTGGCCATCCTTCTCTATTTCCATCTCCATGCTCGGGTCTGTGTACGGGAATGTGTCGGGATTGAAACGGTTTTTGACATCCTGGCCGAATATGCTTTGGGCGATTTCGGTAAGAACTTTTTTAAGATCATCCAGGGTGATTGTCTCTTTGGTGTCGGGTGTCAGGTACAAACCGCCAAATTGGTGGAAAACATTCATATGTTTGTTATCAATCTCATCCTTGCGATAGACTTTGCCATAACAAATGACACCGAATGACTCTCCTTTGTCCATTTTTTCTTTTATTTCGGGAAGGGTCAAATAATAATGCCACATGACTGTGTCATGGGTGCGTAGAATGTTGTCATTATTGACATAATAGGTATCGGACTTACTGCGTGCCGGGTGTCCAGGCGGCATATTGAAAAGGTCAAAAGTGACTTGTGCTGGCACAATCTCCGGTACCTCTATAGTATCAAAACCAGATAAACTTTTGACAGCCAAAGCCCGATTCACTATTTCATTTATGGGACTATCTGATGTCCTAGAAAGGTCCGGCATAGCTATATATCTCTTCATCCTTTTTGCCTCTGTGTCTGTTCTTGTCTCTAGTTCAGCAAGAAGTTTTTTCTGATCTTCAAGATTTGCGATGATATTCATGAGAGAACTCTACCAAAAAATCCCTATTTAACCAACTGTTATCATCACAGAAACCCGCCCACATTTCCGCTCCGCGAAAGCTACAAGCGCTCCGCTAATTCGCTCCACGGAAATGTGGGCGGGTTTCTTATATTAACCAATAACCAACTACCAACAACTAATTACTATTGAGCCACCTCCCAGATTTGAACTGGGGACCTTCGCTTTACAAAAGCGTTGCTCTACCAACTGAGCTAAGGTGGCGTTCACTTGCATTCTACCAAGACAGCTAAGGTGGCGTTCACTTGCATTCTACCAAGACAGCTAAGGTGGCGTTCACTACTTACAATCGTCCGGCGCGAGTCACGCAGGTGAGGAAAAAGATAACTTGTGGAGATTTCAAAAAACGACAAAAACAACCTATTCCATATTTCTCTTCCCAATACGACGAAGATAGAATGATGCGCTGTGATTGCGGATTTCTCCGCGACCGCGGACTGCATCTATGAGTCTCTTGCCGTGCGGGTTTGCAAGAACATAGTGTTTGATCTCCACATAAACATTGCGTACCCGCACCAGAACATGGTAAGCCAACCAATGCGCCAAAGCAATAAAGGTGTGTTTATTGATATACGATATCCCTTGTCCAACAGACTGGAAGGCGCTTTGAAATATGTGATCCGCGCCAGAACCCAATCTTGAAAGTATATTTCGCCGACCACTGTTCATTTCACCACTCTTCAAGAAAATCATGTATATCATTCCCAGAAGAGAAATATAAAACAAGATAATGATAGTCATCATATATTTTTAGTATTCCAGAGTTTTGAATCTGGCAAAACGACTAATGGCTATCTTTTCGCCAAATTTTTGGACAGCCGTGTCTATCAGAGATTGGATGGTTAATTCCGAGTTCTTTATAAAGGGCTGTTCCAAGAGGACTAGCTCGGAAAAATAGGCCTTGAGCTTGCCATCAATGATATTATTTCTGACTTCTTCTGGCTTGCCCTTGACTTCCCCGTCAAAAACCTCTCTGGCGGCTTTTTTGTCAGCTTCGCCAATATCCTCTCTTTTTAAGAATTTTGGATTGGCGGCAGTAATATGCATAGCTATGTCGCGAGCCAAAGTCTTGAATTCTTCGGTATTGGCCACAAAGTCGGTCTCGGAATTGAGCTCAACCATAGCCCCCAAGGATCCATTACCATGAATGTAAGCCTGGACTGTGCCAGCAGAAAAAATCCTGTCAACTTTTTTGGCCGCTAATTCACCGCTTTTTTTGCGCAGGATAATGTTGGCTTTGGCCATATCACCACCGGCTTCTTCTAGAGCTTTCTTGCATTGCATGATGGACACCCCTGTCTGATCGCGCAATTGTTTGATTTGTTCAGTAGTGATCATAGTGATTGAATTTGTTTGGATAAGATTAGTTGTTGGACCTTTGGGTTGTATTGATTTTGTAGAAACTGTTGCTGTGGCTTGGGGCTGGAGCGGCAAAAGAGCTTGAGTTGGCTCCATTCTTCGTTTTCTCCACAAAATAAATGGACTTAACATTGGAGAGATATCTAGGAAAGAACT
>MHRM01000008.1:0-7332 GCA_001822575.1 Candidatus Taylorbacteria bacterium RIFCSPHIGHO2_02_FULL_44_12 | reverse complement strand
ATCGTATGCTGTCGCGGGAAGCATCATTGCCCAAAACAACATAGTCTATGTCCGAAATATCGCAGTCGGAACTTGCTAGGGCGATGACGGGAATACCTAGATCGGATGCCTCCTTGACGGCATTTTTTTCACGCCGAGGGTCAACAATGAATAGGCCGGCCGGCAGTTTCTTCAAGGAAACAATGCCACCAAACATATGCTCCAGAGCAGTTATATCCTTGTCAATCAACAAGCGTTCGTGTTTGGTGTATTTGGCCAATTCACCTTTTTCGCGATCGGAAACGAGTCTTTCAAATAGTTCTATTCGTTTGCGGATCTGACCAAAATTGGTCAAGGTCCCACCGATGAATCTGCTATTGACATAAGGCATACTTATTGACTGGGCTCCGCTCTGAATAGAAGTAATGGCTTCTTTTTTGCTTCCAACAAAGAGTATAGTCTTGTCTTCTTTTGCCAATCCAGACACAAAACCTAGAGTCTTTTCAAGCATTACTTGGGTCTTTTCCAAGTCAAATATATCTGTCTTGTTCTTGGTGGAAAAAATAAAAGGAGAAACGGTGGGGTGTCGGCGAGACCTCCCCAACCCAAAATGGGCCCCTGCCCCAAACATCGTTTCTATCATTTTTTCGTCATTTTTCTTAGCTTCCATATTGAGAGAGCTTACCAGCTCAAAAGGCTCAAGTCAATCATATTCAATTTCTAGGTTGCCGCAAAGCCTCTATGATCGGCTCTATTTTGCCAGAAAGGATAAAAGGCAGATTATGCCATGACTGCTTGATACGGTGGTCGGTCACCCTATCCTGGAGGAAATTGTAGGTACGGATCTTTTCGGAACGATCGCCGGTGCCGATCTGAACATTGCGCTCCGAAGCAAATTTCTTTATCTTTTGTTCTTGATCAATGGCTTCTAGCTTGGCCGTCAATATGGACAATGCCAGCTCCCGATTGGCTGACTGACTACGCTCGGCCGTGGAACGAACAGCTATTCCCGAAGGTTTGTGAATAATTCGGACGGCGCTTTCAACTTTGTTTACATTCTGGCCTCCCTTGCCACCAGCCCTAGAAAATTCTATTTCAAGATCAGCTGGATTTATCTCTATGGTTGTCTTTTGGCGGATGGGCATGATGGCCACCGATGCCGTGGATGTGTGTATCCGCCCAGATTTCTCGGTGTCAGGGACCCTCTGAACTCTATGAACACCAGTCTCAAAACGAAGATCGTCATAGACTCCGGAACCCCGTATTTCCAAGGACACCTCCTTGAATCCGCCAATATCCGTAGGCGACTGATCAACTATCTTGGTGCTCCATCCGCGTGTTTCGGCATATTTCCTGTACATCCCCAGAAGTTCCCCAGCGAACAATGCCGCTTCCACTCCCCCAGCCCCAGCCCGTACTTCCATGACAACCTCTTTTGGTTTTTCTTCTTCCAAGACATTGATCTTGACAATAGATTCCATTTCCAATTCTAGAACTTTCTTTTGGTCTCTAATAGAAACCAGTTCGTGTTCAGCCATCTCCGCCAATGAAGGATTCTGTCGGACGAGAGAGCTTGTCTCGTTTTCTTGTTTGACGAGCTTCTCATAAGCTTGGGCTAGATAAGCCGTTTTGGGATTGGCCTTGAATGATTCCAGATTCATGGTATCGGGAAGCTCGTTTTGAACGAAGAAAATCTATTTTTTGCTGACGGCTTTGGATTTTGATTGGCGGGTCTTGAATCTCTCTACTCTGCCGGCAGTATCTACGATCTTCTCTTGGTTGGTATAAAAAGGATGGGAAGCGCTGGATATCTCCACAAAAAAAACCGGATATTCTTTGCCATCAGTCCATTTTTCCACCTTCTTGGTTTCAATAGTTGAATAAAGCAGGAATTTGGCTCCGCTAGAATTGTCGGAGAATATCACTTGCCTATAATTCGCCGGATGAATATCTTTTTTCATTGTTTTTACAAACTATCACGAAAATGTTCATTACGCAATGATTGAGCTGGTCGCGCCCGCAGGGGAGAACAGTCTCCCGAGGACCCGCGAGCACGCGGGGCCCGAGGGAGAGCTGTTGTCCCCGAGAGGGCGCGGATTATCAATGTTATACTACTTTTAACCCCATGAATCATTCTCGGCCGCCACGAAGCCATACTATATACACTATCGCCATCATCGGTTTCATCTACACTCTCCACTTGGTGATACCGATGTACTCCAATTCAAGCTTCTTGAGCCTATTCGCCGACGGACAAACTCTTGGTTTGATATATATGGCTGGAGCGGCTATGACAGCTCTATGTTTTATTTTGGCTCCCAGTATTATTCGCCGTTTCGGCAATTATAACACTGCGATAACGTTAGTCTGTCTTCAAATAGCTCTGTTCTATGGCTTGACTGTATCATCGTCGTCAATAGTTCTAATATGGTTGTTTATTCTCCAAACAGCCGTTATCTCTTTTATCGGGCTGACTTTGGACATATTTCTGGAAGTCTATACCGATGGCGATCATATCGGAGCCACCAGAGGACTTTATTCCGCCACACTCAATGCTTCATGGGTAATAGCTCCTCTTCTGGGCAGTCTCCTTATAAACGGAGAGGATAATTATCGACATACTTATATCGCCGCCTTGGCAATGCTTTTTCCTCTGCTCTATCTTATTCATAAGAATTTTCCGCGGTTTCGCGACCCGAATTACAATCATATATCGACTGGACAACTGATCCGACTTATCTCTTCCAATCCAAACTGGAAGAAACTTTTTATAGCCAATATTATTCTTCAGATATTTTATGCCTGGATGGTTGTTTATAGTCCTATATATTTGCACACGACTATCGGTTTTGGCTGGGAAGAGATTGGCATTATTTTGACCATAATGCTCCTACCCTTCCCTCTGATCCAATATCATCTGGGCAAGCTGGCGGACGAACGCTATGGAGAAAAAGAAATCATGGCTATTGGTTTTGCTATTGCTGGAATAGCCACGATCGCCCTATCACTGATAAATCTTCCTAGCGTATTGATATGGTCTCTGGCTTTGTTTACAACCAGGATTGGAGCGGCGGCGGTAGAAGTGATGATAGAGACTTATTTCTTCAAAACCGTCTCTCCAAAAGATTCGGCTATTTTGGGCTCATTTCGCTTGACTAGACCGATTTCTTATTTCATAGCGCCGTTGATAACGGTACTTGGTCTGATTTTCACCACCAACGCCAATCTGTTTATTATTGTCGGTATTATTACTCTATTTGGTCTGTATCCAGCCTTGACTATCAAGGATACGCGATAAAATTCACTATTGACTTCGATAGACAAAGGACTACAATAAAGTCAGGTTACTTCCTCAAAGGAGAAGATCCTTAAATTATTTTTACGGAGTCCCGGGTATACCTGCACCGTGGTGCTGGCATCAGGGAAACCATTTTGGAGAATTGGTATCACTCCTTCAGGCAGTAGCCGAACAAAAAGCTTTCCTCACTGGGAGGCTTTTTGTTTGGAGAAGGACTTTCAGAGAACATTTTATTAGAAGCCACACTCATTTGTAATTTTATTTTTGGAAACCGTTTGATTCACGCCATCTTCCAGCAATCGCTATAGATAGTCCCACCAATATTGCCCCCAAAAACCACCCAGCCACAACATCTGTCCCCCAATGAACAGCCAAAATCAAACGACTAATGCCCATAATCAGAATAGCGATGATAGATAATTTCAGAAAAATGATTCGCCCTAGTTTGGAATAGATTCTCGGCCATACTATATAAGCCAGAGCCAGAAAAAAGGCGGCGGCCATGGCGGCATGGCCGCTAGGAAAACTATAACCCGATTCTATGACCAAAGCATTTTCAGGACGAACGCGCATAACCAATTCTTTTATTACAGAGACCGCCACACTGGTGGAGATAAGAGACAAAAAAAGAACCATTACTTCATGTCTTTTGCTATTCAAAAAGAGCCCTAGAGCGATCAGAAGTCCAATAGCGATCAAAACAAATCCTTCTCCAATAGTGCCAAATATCATGGCAATAGTAGCTAGAAAAGATGTGGTATTAGAGACGAAGAAGCTGTTGATAGAGGAATCAAGAGTCAACATATAGTCTATTGTAACATGCGACCGAACCCTTTATAATGGGCTGTGAGGCGATTTTATCAGGAAATAAAATTATTTGACGATATGAAAACAGTTACAATTTATTCAACCCCAAGTTGTAGTTATTGCAATATGGCAAAGACTTTCTTCAAGTCCAACAACGTTACTTACACCGAACATAATGTCGCTTCTGATCTGGAAAAACGCAAAGAGATGATAGACAAAACCGGACAAATGGGCGTGCCCGTCATAGACATCGGCGGCGAGATAATCGTCGGTTTTGATGAAAAGCGACTTAAAACAGCATTGGAGATCAAATAAGACTTTTTGTATTATTTACTGTAAAAGTGGGGCAACAAATCTGATTGCGTAATATATTTTGACGCCTGATTTAAAAGTTAAAAATAGTAGTGAGATTTTAAGTCTTCCTTTTCACTTTTACTTTTTACTTTTGCAATCTTTGGTGCGAGATGCGGGAATCGGACCCGCGTCCTGTGCTTGGGAAGCACATGTTCTACCACTGAACCAATCTCGCGATTTGGGGTATTATTTCCGATATTGCGCATTCTTTTCATTAAAAATGATCCTACTATATCAGACCAAGAAAATCCAAAATCCTATCCCACCAACCGAAATGATCGGAAAGATCAAGTCTGTCTCTAGAAGACGATAAGATCGGGCCGTTGACCTGGTTCGGATCGCTAATGATGACAGCCACCGACTCCCCTTCCTTAACAGCCCTGTATTTTGTCCGCAATTCCGCTTCCACACCCTGATCAGTAGAGAGATAATTTATTCTACCGGAAAGTTCGCTCTGTCTTTCTTCCAGTCTTTTCAATTCTGCTTCTGCTTGGGCAAGACGGCGTTCACTGCCGCGAGCTTTGTCATACATTCCCCAGGCAGCTCTGGCTAGAATGACGAATAAGATAATAGTCAATACTAACACCAATGGTGACCATAAATTCCTTTTGGCTGTTGAACGTTTGCTTCGCCTCATACTTGTCAGTATACTAGATAAACTATGTTATTTCATGAAAAATCAAAAAAAGTCGTTAGAATAGGTTTTATGATGGTCAGCATCCTGGTCATCATCAGCATGATCTTGCTATATTTTCCAGTTTGGCAATAAATATCATTCCCCTCGCATCATTTTTATAAAAACTTCCTGGGGAATGACCACTTTGCCGTGGGTCTTGAGACGTTTGCGGCCCTCTTTTTGTTTTTCCCGTAATTTCATTTTGCGAGTGATATCTCCGCCGGAGAGCGTGCTGGCCGCGTCTCTTTTGACTCCAGAGACAGTCCGTGAAGCGATGATCCGGCCCAGAGCTCGAGCCTGGACCTTGAATGTGAAGAGCTCGCGTGGCAGTAGTTTGTAGAGATGTTCTACCATCCGTTCAGCTTCTTCGGCCACTCTGCGCCGTGAGACTACTCTGGCAAAAGCCGCCACTGGTTCATCGGCAATCATAATATCCAAACGGACCACATCGGCCTTGCGATGACCTATAATGTCATATGATATGGAAGCGTAACCGGAAGAAACACTTTTGACCTCGTCAAAGAAATTGCGCATCAGCTCCCGCAAAGGCATGGATAAAGTCAAAATAGCCCGATTGTCGCCAAAATTGTCGGTGGAGACAATAACCCCTTCATGATCAAAAATAGACTTCATCAGGACACCGATATATGTAGGCGGAGTGATAATTTTCATGGACACAATAGGCTCGGTAATCTCGGCAATATCGTGATCTTCGGGAAAAAGAGCCGGCGAATATATGGTCTCAAAATCTCTACTCTTTTTCTTGACATTATAGGTGATGGTAGGCATAGTCACGACCAATTCCAAGCCAAACTCCCTACGCAATCGCTCTGTCACAATCTCCATGTGCAACATTCCCAAAAAACCAGAACGATAGCCTTTGCCCAAAGTTCCGGAAGATTCTTCTTCATAGGTAAAAGATGAATCCGAAAGACGCAGACGACCTAGAGCCTGGCGCAAGAGTGACAGATCGTCTTGGCTTTTGGGGTATAGAGAAGCCCAGACGACAGGATGCGGAGTCTGATAGCCAGGAAGAGGCGGTTCTGTATCATTGACCTCTGCTACGGTGTCGCCTACCGAAGCTATCCCAGGCTCTTTGACTCCGGTAACTATATAACCGATCTCTCCGGCACCCAACATTTCCACTGGAGTATTGTCGGGCATGAATACGCCAACTTCTATGGCTTCAAATACTCGACCGGAAACCTTGAAGGTCAATTTGTCATGACGCTTGACGGATCCACTGAAAACCCTTACATACACAATCACTCCCGTATGATTTGAATATTGAAAATCAAAAACCAATGATCGTAAGTTTTTTTGGGCAGCAGAACCAAATATCTCTGTTCGCAAACCCGTAGCGGAGTTTGAATCAAGAATGACAGGAGCTGGAATTCGCTTGATCAGCTCATCAAGAAGATGCCGAACACCTTCACCAGTCTTGCCGGAGACTTTGATTACATCATCAATAGAGCAATCCAAAAGTTGCGCCAATTCAAGGGCCACCTCTTGGCTTCTAGCCAAAGGCGAATCTATCTTACTGACCACAGGTACTATGATGAGACCTGCCTCTCTAGCCATGGTCAAGGTCGTCAAGGTTTGAGCCTGGACTCCTTGTGTGGCATCCACAAGAAGTATGGATCCTTCCACAGCCTTTAGAGCTCGCGAGACCTCATAGGAGAAATCTATATGTCCTGGGGTATCTATGAGATTGAGTATGTATTCTTGGTTGTCGTCCCCCACAGACCACTTCATCCGGACAGGTTGCATCTTGATAGTGATGCCTCTCTCGCGCTCCAGTTCCATGCTATCCAAGACCTGGGCCTGCATCTTGCGTTTTTCTATAGTGCCGGTGATTTCCAGCAAACGATCAGCCAAGGTAGATTTGCCGTGATCAATATGGGCGATAATAGAAAAGTTGCGGATATGACCAGGATTCATTGACTGAATATAGCAGAAATATGATGAGTCTCATAGTTATAAAAATTTTTTCAAATAATAAAAACAGCCCACGCACTGCTTAGCGGGGCTGGTGTTTATTCAAGACTTTCTCATGTTGGCTGGCTACGCCGTAGCCGAAGCTATTTCCTCGATTGTCCGCATAACCGCGTCGTAGGGCTTTTCGGCCTTCACGATCGGACGGCCGACCACGATACGATCCGCGCCGGCCTTGATGGCCTTTGTAGGAGTCATGATCCGCTCGGGATTCTAATCATCG
>MHRM01000007.1 GCA_001822575.1 Candidatus Taylorbacteria bacterium RIFCSPHIGHO2_02_FULL_44_12 | reverse complement strand
TAGGGCCTGACAAACCATTAAAATCACTTGTGTCGGTACGTACCCAAAACCGTACTAGAAGCTCTGTCGAATAATTCCACGAGTTAAGAACCAATGCCTCAAAACTCGCCGGATCATTCCAGGCCACAACACCGTCCCAATTACAACGCAACATGCGGGTACCGCGAGGTCCGGCGCTCCCATCAAGAGCTGATGTTACAACAGGGCATTTATTCCGAAAATCAGACTGCCCCCATAAGTTTGTATTGCCTGATTCCCATCCATCATAGAACACCCGCGTATATCCTCCCCCTGTTGGCGCAGTTTGCGTTGTAGCACTTGCGATAGATGAATAACTGGAAAGGTTGGTAGCTGCGTCTATAGCTCGTACTCGATATCTGTATGTAGTATTAGCAGCTAGTCCGGTATCATTGTGAGTTGTCCCGGTTGGCGTAGCAATCTGAGCAAAATTCGTGCAGCTTGCTCCAGTGCATCGTTCTACACGGTACCCAGTCACTCCCACATTGTCGGTTGATGCTGACCAGGAGAGATTGATTTGGCTGGAGGATTGAGTCGTAGCAGATAGATTCGTTGGTTGTGTGGGAGCTTGCGTATCCGGAGGTGGAGGAGCTTGCGTGGTAGCTTGGGCGCTGGTTGATTGAGAAGAGATGTTCCCTGCTCCATCAACCGCGGCTACGGTATAGGAGTAGGTTGTGCTTGGTGAAAGAACGGTGTCTGAATAAGAGGTTGTGGATGGTGTTGCGATTTGTGTGCCTCCACGATATACACGATATCCTGTTACTCCTATGTTATCAGTGCTTTGAGTCCATGAGAGGTTGATTTGGCTGGAAGATATAGCTGAAGCGGTTAGATTAGTCGGCGTGGTGGGAGTTTGGGTATCAGGAGGACCTCCGGTGTAGGCATAGAGGGCTTGGATGTCGGAGGTTGAGAGCGCCCGGTTGTAGATGCGGATGTCATCCATTGCGCCGTCCATATGGTTAGAACCATCGGGGTTTCTTCCTATATTTGCAGGTATGGTGGTATCTATGTCTATCGTCCCTAATTTGGCAACGCTTCCTACTTCTATGCCGTCTTTATAGAGACGCATGGTAGAACCATCATAAGTAGCGATTGCATGGAACCATGTGTTTAATGGGAGGTCTCCGGATGAAGCAATAAGAGTTTGTGTTGAACCGCCTGCTTTAAGACGAAAACGGAGTTTGTCTCCTCCACTGTTTGTCTGACCCAGCATCCAATAATGTCCTTGTTCAGACGTTGAGTTTGCTTTGGAGATAAACCGCGTATCTATAGCTGATGAGAAGCTGTCTGCTTTAACCCATGCGGCTATCGTAATGCCAGAGCCGGAGACATTCATGTTCCCGAGGTTTACATAGTCGTCTGTGCCATCAAAGTTGAGAGCACTGTTGATCTTCCCCGTAGTCCATGTGGGACCGTTGGTGAGGGTTCCCGTTTTGTTGTTACCGCTTGAGTCTGAAGCTACTGTTCCACTTGTCTCATCAAACTTCCAATGGCCTACGAGGCTGGTGGTGATGTCTTGGGCATGAACATCACTCGCTGGTATGAATACAAGCGCAAAGAGGATTATGAACAGATACCTTGGGACTAGATACTTGGAATTTAGCATGGGAGTAGTATTATTATTTATGGTTTACGCTTTCTACTCCTTTATGATACTCGGGCTTCACGGGGTTTCCAAAAGATTTATGCACACGTACATAGAAGGTGCGGACTATTCTACCGTCAAATCAAATTTCTCCGGATGTTCAAGCACGTTTTTGGTTGCAGTAAGAAATGTTTCAAAGTCACCAAGGTTAGTGTTTAAAATATCGTATAACTCACTTGGGGTAATTTCTGCATAGAAATGAGTAAGTCGATTGCGATATCCGGCCATGCGAGATAACGCGCCAAGAGCGAATTCTTTATCCACAATATTGTGTTCACCAAGTTTACGGGCGATTTCCCTGTATTCGGTCGCGCGTCCTCCTTCCATGCGAGAGAGAATATGCGCCCCGATATTAAACACGCCTTCTAATGCTTCTCGCAGGCGCAATTTAGCAACATCATAGTGATTTTGGGTTATATCATAAAAAACTTCCTGCGGCAGACTCGTAAGCTCACGGAGCTTCTTTATATCTTTTTCTATGCCATCGATACGCGGGATGATTGATTGGGATTTTAAGGGAAGCTGCTTCATATTTTTTCCAAAACTGCTTCGTTAAATTGTTTAAGGATGGGCTGAAAATCTCGATACAGCGCCGCCACTCGTTCTTCAAACTCTGTGCGGATAGTTTGAGACGATTCATACAGCACTATGCCATGCTGAATAACGTCGAAACAAAGTTCGAGAGGCGCGCGGTCAAGGAAGACAATATCTATCGTGCGAAAATTGCTCATATCGAATGAGTCAGAAAGTATGTTGAAGAGAGCATGATAAATAGAAGTGACCGATTCTGGCTTTGGAATTGGCGTTTTCAGCAAGATGCCAACGTCAATATCGCTTGCTTCTCCTGCCACGCCTTCTGCTTGAGAACCGAACAAATAAACCGCATCCACTCCGAGGCGCTGTAATTCTTGTTCTGGCAGTTTCTTTTGCTGAATGGATGACATACGGGCATGATATCATGTTAGCGATGGGATAACAATATTTTATTACCGTCCCATATTATACAATACTTACTCCATCGCCATAGATATAAACACGGGATCCATCATAAACACCAACCACATGATGCCAGTTGGCGTCAGTGGGAAACAAGTTGTCAGAAGTGGCAACAACATCAGCTCCAGCTGTATTCCAAACTTGAAAATACAGATTATTCCCCTGCGCAATATTATCTTTGATAAGATTCCAAGTTGACTTGCTCGCTGCATTCTGAAACTTTGAAATAATCATTTTATCCGCAGTATTGTTAGGGTCGTTGATTTTAATCCACAGGCTCACACTTACCGCACTTCCTCCGCCTATACTTTCAGTAGCTGAACCGATACCCATATCCACATAATCATCCACCCCATCAAAATTCAACGCTCCCCCGATCTTCCCTGTTGTCCACGTCGGGCCGTTGGTAAGAGTTCCTGTGTTATTATTCCCGCTTGAATCTGAAGCCATTGTGCCGCTTGTTTCATCAAACTTCCAGTGGCCTATTAACCCTGTTACAATATCTGCTGTTTGAGCACGGGCGGATGGAATTGCGATATATTCAGTAAAAAACTTCTGTGATACGTTTCGCCAGTATTGTAATGGAGCGAGGCCGGTTGTTATGTCTTGGGCATGCACTGCCAAGGGCAGAAGCGTAAAGCTTAAAGCTACAAGCGAAAAACAACAGATTAAAAGAGGAGAGAGGATTCTTTTGAGTTTTGCGTTGTGATTTTGCATGTTGATTTTTACATTTTTAATTTCTATACTCTATCCTCTGTATATGTTTTCAGTATAGCCGTTTCTGTTGGGGGGGGTAGGAGGAAAGTGGGGTGGCAACAACTACAGTTTCATTTGATACAAATCATAAAATGGTATGGTCTGAACGCGTGTTTCTTCAATAGAGCTATCAGCGTGATTTGCTCGTGTTACGATAAATGCTTGCCGGGGGGCATATTGCTTTATAAATGAACGAAGTGATTTAGATGCCATGATATCTTTTAAAGCTGTGTATTTTACTTCAAAAGGAGTAATGATACTGCCTCGCGTAACCACAAAATCAATTTCTGCTTGATCTTTTGTGCGCCAAAAATGAATCCGCGCGCCGCTGTAGCGCAATGCGGTTTTTAGTATGTGGTATATAAGATTTTGAAAAAGAAACCCTACATCTTGCAGAGTGAGCGATGCTCCGTATTGGCCGAGAGCATAATTACGCAAACCAAGATCAGTAAAATACAAAACGGGAGATTTTGTGATTTCTTTGCGCTTGTTGCGAAAAAAAGGGGTTACGCGTTCCATGATGAACGTATGCTCCAGATACCAAAGATAATTACGGACGGTTTCCAATGAAAGAGAAAGTGTGTTGGAAAGTTCTGTTACCGTGAGAAGTTGCCCATTCTGGCTCGCAAGCACTTCCACCAAAGAGCGAAACGCGTCCAATTTTTCCACACGCAAGAGATGAGAAATGTCTTTTTCCACATAGCTCTGGAATATTTCATCCATAACGCGCGTTTTTTCTTCATGCGTTTCAGCTAGAATAACGCGCGGATATCCTCCGAAACGCAAGTATTCATCAAGGAGGCGTAGCGCAAATTCTTGTTCCACCGCAAAAAATTCCGCTAGAGTATCCTCATATCGATAGGCGGTGCAAAAATTGATAAACTCCCATAATGAAACGGGATACACCGCGAATACAAGTTTGCGGCCGGCAAGCGATTCATGGATTTTTTCTTTAAGTTCAATGCTACCGGATCCGGAAACGATGAATTTATACGGCAACATCATGTCATAGATGCCCTTTAAAAACAAACCTGCGTTTTCTTTTCGTTGGATTTCATCAATAAATACGACTCCTCCCGCATGTCCCAACTCAAGGGTAAGTTTTTCTATGAGAGCTTCTTGGGAAGCAAAGTGCTTTGCGTCGCTTCCTCTGTCTAAACTTAAAAAAAGCGTTTGCCTTTTTTCATAGCGCAACTCTTCTTCAAGAATGCACATGAGTGTTGTTTTTCCTGCTTGCCGCGGCCCTACAATGAGAGTTATTTCTTTTTCGTTTACATGATTGCGAATATCTTGCAGTATCGTACGTTTTATAACTGATTTTGTATCCATGGTATCATTATAGTACGAGAATATATAAAGTCAAGTACTTGATTCTACTTTCTTTGTAAGTCTGTCTACCAACAGGCAGGTGGTAGACAAGCATCAGCGACCCATATTGTATAATCTCTTGATTTCATCTGGGGACAGCGCGCGGTTGTACACGCGGACTTCGTCTATTTGACCGTCGAAAGATCCATCGCTCGGTGTTGCGTCATTAACATCTCCTATCCATACCTTATCTTGTCCCAAAGTATTCAAGGGAGATGCAGTTGCTGCCGTTTGAGTATCGTACGTCATCTCTACTCCGTTTCGATACAGCCGAATTTTTCTGTCTCCATTATCATCAAACGTCATTACAACATGTTGCCAACTATTAAGAGTCATAGTGCCTGCGGCGCTGATAGTACTGGCGTTGGTACAAGCGAAACAGCTGACAAAAGCCCTTAATGATTGCAGAGGGGCGGCATCGTTTCTCAAACGTAATTGCTTTGCAGGTGTTCCAGAAAAAGCTTGTGTAACGACATTACCCTCTTCACCTTCTCCCCACCCCTTTGGATATACCCATACGGAATAAGTAAATGATGTCAACTGATTGATACTTGAACTATCTCCCGCATCCACATAATCATTACTTCCGTCAAACTCCAGCGCCTGGCCGATTTTGCCTGCTTTTCGCGCAGTTGATGTTGCCATGTTTTTAAGCACACCATTATTGTTGTTCCCGCTTCGGTCTAGTGCCCAGACGTTGTTGGTGCTTTGGGACATGTCCGGGCCGTCAAAGCTCCAATGGCCTACCAACCCTTCCCGAAGCGTATCCTGCCGGGTTTTGTTTACCACAAATGTGGAGCCGATTTTATACAGCCGTTTTATTTCATCTGGAGACAGCGCCCGGTTGTACACCCGGACTTCGTCGATGAGGCCGTCTAGAAAACCCTCTGTTGCACTCGTACTGCCAATGTAATGTTCAAACACAAATGTAGTTATATCACCAATATCTATACCAGTATATTTCTCAACGCCATCCACGTATATTTTTACCCTGTCACTATTTTCATCAAAAGTTGCGGCAACATGATACCATCTTCCAATAACAAAATCTACACCCGTGGTAAGATGAATGGCGAAACCACCACCATGCCGCCACTGTAATTCATCGCCTTCAACGGTAAACCTATTGTCTTGAAAGTCAAATACTATGCCCTGAGAACCAGTAACCTTATCTAATTTAATCCATGCCGACGTACTAATGGCGTCATACGTTCTACTTTCATGAGAGACATATATATGATCATTCACCCCGTCAAAATCCAGCGCCTGGCCGATTTTTCCAGCTTTGCGTACGGTAGATGTTGCCGTGTTTGTGAGCACGCCGTTATTCCCCTGTCCGCTTCGGTCCAGCGCCCAAATGTTATTCGTGCTTTGGGACATGTCCGGGCCGTCAAAGCTCCAATGCCCTACCAACCCTTCCCGAAGCGTATCCTGCCGGGTTTTGTTTACCACAAATGTGGAGCCAATTTTGTAGAGCCGTTTGATTTCATCCGGAGAGAGCGCGCGGTTGTAGATGCGGACTTCGTCAATTGCGCCATCCATATGGTTAGAGCCATCGGGGTTTCTTCCTATATTCACAGATATAACATCTGTGTTTATCGTCCCTGATTTGGCAACGCTTCCTACTTCTATGCCGTCTTTATAGAGACGCATAGTAGAACCATCATAAGTTGCGATTGCATGGAACCATGTGTTTATGGGAAGGTCTCCTGATGAAGCAATGAGGGTTTGTGTTGAACCGCCTGCTTTAAGACGAAAGCGAAGTTTGTCTCCCCCACTGTTGGTTTGACCCAGCATCCACCAAGTCCCGCTTGTCGTAATTGAGTTTGCTTTGGAGATAAAGCGTGTATCTATCGCGGGAGGAAAAGCGTCTGCTTTAACCCATGCGGCAATGGTAATACCGGAGCCGGAGACATCAAACGTACCTATGTCTGCATAATCATCCACCCCGTCAAAATCCAACGCTTGGCCTATTTTGCCTGCTTTTCGCGCAGTTGATGTCGCCATGTTTTTAAGCACGCCATTGTTTCCCTGCCCGCTTCTGTCAAATGCCCAGACGTTGTTGGTGCTTTGGGACATATCCGGGCCGTCAAAGCTCCAATGCCCCACGAGGCCTTCCCGAAGTGTATCCTGCCGGGTTTTGTTTACCACAAAGGTGGAGCCGATTTTGTAGAGCCGTTTGATTTCGTCTGGAGACAACGCGCGGTTGTAGACGCGGACTTCGTCTATTTGGCCGTCGAATTCGTCGCCAGTAGAAGCGTTAATACCATCAGAGCCAAAAAATAAATTTCCTGTTCCGTCAAATGTGCCGCCAGACTCTCCGGTTTCAGTATCTACCAGTACACCGTTAATATATAGATGGAGTAGGTCATTGTTATTGTCATCATACGTACCCACGGCGTGATACCACGTATTTAGCGAGAAGTTTGATATGCCGTGGACTGTTTTTGCGGTACCCGGATCATTGCCGTCATTGCTGATAATCCAGACGAGGCCATTGCCGCCACTTGAATCCTCTAAACGAAAGCGGTACTCCCTATTATCAGAGAGATTACTTTTCGATACAACAAATTGAAAGTCGTTTAGTCCCGGAAAACTGCTCATTTTGAACCACACCGACACACTGACCGCGCTCAATCCTGAAATAGTTGCGTTGTCAGAAACAACAACGCTTTGATCGTTGCTTGCAAAAGCATCAAACTCCAGCGCTTGGCCGATTTTGCCGGCTGCACGTTTTGGCCCGTTGGTGAGGGTGCCGGTGTTGTTGTTGCCAGAACGATCCAGTGCTTTCTGATCTCCGTCAGATTGGGTAATCATATCAGGGCCGTCAAAGCTCCAATGCCCCACGAGGCCTTCTTGAAGGCCGATGTATGGAGGAGCTTTCACAATCAAACTGGCAAATGCTTCTTTGGGCAGCAGGAAAGCGAAAAACGTAAAGCTAAAAGCGAAAAACAACAGCTTAAAACTTAAAACACCGGTCTTTTTTCTTTTGCGTTGTAGTTTTGCGCTTTTCGTTTTTAGTTTTACACTTCTGACGTTTTGCATTTTACGTTTTTACCGTTTTCCGCGTAACGTTACTATGCTTGAGCCAAGGATATTTGCGAGTTCTTTTGTTTCTTGAAGAAGCGTTTCTGCGCGCTGCTTATCTGCTTTTCCTGAATCTCGCAAGAGTCCAAGCCAAAACTTGCTTTCATTCGCTGATTTTAACGCATGAGAAAAGAAATTAGTAAAATCTTTCTTTGAGCTTCCTGCTTGTGCTTCTATAATATTTGCGCCAATA
>MHRM01000006.1:10784-41789 GCA_001822575.1 Candidatus Taylorbacteria bacterium RIFCSPHIGHO2_02_FULL_44_12 | reverse complement strand
TTTCGCCGATCAGGTCGTAGCCGCAGGCTCGCAGAGCGGAGTTCACCTTGAGGCAGACTCCGGTTCCCTTGAGACTGTCGGCTAGTGCGAGAACTTTTCCCTTGATCCATACTCGTCTCCATTTTTTGAGAATATGATCTTGATGTGTAGGTCCGGGATCATCTTCTGGAGTTGGCTTGAAGTCAGCAGCAACGATCAAACGTTCCGCTGGTTCTAAGGCTTTTCTTATAGGCATTTCGCTCATCCATTCGAATCTATCAGTTGACATAATGCATTTTCCTTTCTTGTTTGTTGAGTGTTTCAGTAGGACGCATTCAGACGAGCCCAGTTGTCTTTCGGACGAATTGCTTCGGACCCTTCCCTACAGAGAGGACATTCGTCGGGTATCCACATTGGCATGGGACGGTTGATGAGAGTGATGATCTTCTTACCACTCGCTTCCGTGAGACCGGATCGGTTAACGAGAACGAGGATAAACGGCATGACAGCCCCACCAGAACTTTCGACAGCGTCAATCGTTAGATCAACACTACCACCAGTAGTAAGTACATCTTCACATAACAAAACATATTGACTCCTTACGAGTCCGCGTTCTTCATCGCTGAAAACCATTGACTTCTGTCCATCACTTTCATTTTTTGCCGGCGAAGCCCAGAAGCATTCACCTCTGGTAACCATGATCTGATCACTCACCAGTTCGGCGAGTTTGGTCGCTCCGGTCTGCGGTCCAACGACGCCTTGAACTTTTGAAACATCTCCACTTTGCTGGGTAAACAGTTCGAGAAGGTCGGAGGCGGCAGCGCATAACAGCACTTCATCTGGAATCACCAGTCGGCTATTGAAGAAACCGTTTGAGTGTTTCCCTGAGGTGAGGAGTGCATGTGGTCGCTTCGGGTTTCCATCATGGATCCAAAGTGCATTTTTCTGCTGATATTGGCTTATCCAGCCATCTGCGTTTCTGTACATAGTATTCCTTTTTGAAGGTTCAAGCGCTTTAAGGCAGTGCTTTGGCCTGTGTCAATTCATTGATCAAATCGACTCTAATCTACACACTACCTCAAAATCATTTTTTAGCAAACTACATATGCTCCACCTCGGCCGGAGGGACTGGGGCTTTCCAGATCTTGTGATGAAGAGTTCGCCAAACTTCGGCGATTTCCGGATTTTTCAGAAGGATAAGAGTCGCAACGCCGATAGCGATACCAAAGACTCCGGCAGACAAACCTTGCATGAATATCCCCCAGACCTTCTCCAGAGGAAAGACTTCGGCAAAAATACGCAGTCCCAAGAACGCCGCGTAGCCCATGATGACCGAAGCCGAAAAGCTGTGAAAAAGGGTTGCCAGAACCGGCCGAGAAAAACCGGAATATTTCTTTTCAAACATCAGCCAGTGAAGAATTGTGTTGAAAATAACCCCTATAGAATAAGCCAGAGGCAATAAGAGGGCGCTTGTTCCGGCTTGACCGCTGACCTTCAGAAGATCTTCCAGGAAAAACCGAAAAACTGGATAAGCAAAAAAAGCTTTGGTCAGGGCGTATGAAGAAACCACGATCAAGCCGGCCGAAGCCACATTGACGAGCAATGGCTCTTTTGTTTTGCCTTCGGCGTAGAAGGCCCGCACGAACAATACCACCAAACTTTGACCAATGACCGAGATCATAAAAATAGCCAAAGAAGCCGCGGTCAGCCTAGTGTCAGCCCAATCAAAACGCCCGGCCCCAAGGACGGTTCGGACGATCTGGGCCCGCAGAACAATAAAAAGAACCATGATTGGAGTTGACCAAAAGACGATATGTCTAGCCGCCAAAATCATCTTGGCTAGAAATTCCCGACGATCTCCCTGGACGAATAGTCGCGAAAGAGCTGGAAAAACCGCCGAAGAATAGCTGGCCCCGATGATAGTCAGAGGAAAGGCTTGGAGGTTGAATGACAAATTGAAAACGGCGATAGACCCGCGAGTCATCAGTGAAGCCAGAGCAGTCAAAAAAAACGTGGCCAATTGGTGAGCCGACATAGTAATGGTTCTCGGCAATGAGATCAGAATAGCTTGCTTTAGCCTATGCCAGTCCAAGCTACGGACAAGACGAGGCAATAATTTTTCTTGAGCCAAAAACGGCAATTGTACCGCCATATGCAAAAACGCTCCAAGAGCCACTCCTATAGCCAGACCGGATATGCCCAAGGATGGATATAGGGCCAAAATACCGGCAATAATACCGATATTGTAAAAAGCCGGACTGATAGCATAGACCAAAAAACGATGACGCATGACCGTCATGCTGGAAAAGAGATTGGAAAGTCCTAGAAAAAAGGGTGACAAAAGCATGATCCGGGTAGAAGCTATCAATTCCGGCAAAAGCGGGTCATCGGCAAAACCAGGCAAGAAAAACGGCACCAGATATGGCGCCGCCAATACCGCCAACAGACTGACCGATACCATAGCCCCGAAGAAAACCGTGAATATAGAATCGGCGAAGCTCTTGCCTTGATCATGGCTCTTTTCAAAATGTTCTATGAAAAAAGGCAAAAGTATAGAGGCCGAGACAAGCGATCCGACCGACACGAATATAAGATCTGGCAGACGAAAGGCCGCGTAGTATATATCCAATTCCCTTCCAGCCCCAAAAGTGAAAGCCAGCAACTTGTCCCGAGCCAGCCCCAGGAATTGGGAAAGCAAAGCAAAAACCGCCAAGAGATAAGCGGCCTCGTGTAGGCCGCGGATTTCCCTGCCGATCACTGAAAATAATTTCTTTACCATAGTTCTCCCCTAGTTTTCTTGTATTGGTGGTTTGGCCCGGCGCTCTGGAGTGGGGGTTACAGGAAGTTTGGCGTCGGTGAACGGAGATCTTCCAGATTGGAGATTGGACAGGATCAAGGCCACTTCCTGATTGTCAGGATTGGACTCTACCAAACCCGTGAATTCCTGAATTGCCAATTCATTTTGATTTAGACGAGAATAGGATAGTCCAAGAAAGTAATGGGCATTGGCATAGACCGGAGAAAGGGCCACGGCTTTTTCTAGAGCATTGGCCGAGGCTTGGTAATTTTTGTTATTGTATTCAAGCAATCCAAGCTGGAAGAATAACAGAGGGTTTTGTGGGTTGATCTGGGTGGCAATAGTAGCGGCCGTGATAGCGTCTTTGAGATTGCCTTGAGCGGCATAAATCTGGGAGAGCATGAAGACGGCGTCAATATAATTGTTCTTGACCTGAAGAGCCGCCCCGACCGCCTGCAAAGCCAGATCAAGTTTGTTTTGGGAAGCTTGAAGTTGGGCAAGATCCAGGTAAATAGCGGGATTGAGACGGTTTATTTTGATAGCCGCGTCATAGGCTTGAAGAGCATTTTCATAGCCCTCTGCCATATTCAAGCTAGCCGCTAGTCTGGAAACCCTTGCTTCGGAAAGCCGGTTGTAATAATTGTCCGGATCGTGAGCGATAGCACTGCGGGAATATGTTATGGCATCATTTATGGTTTTGACTATATCCTCTGCCAGGGCCTGAGATGTTGAGGCGCTGGTCTCTACTCCAGAAGCATTGGCGGAAGACAAGACGGACACCAATCGGTTGACTTTAGCCATGCCGACTTCAGCACGAGCTTGCCAATAGATATCCGAAACATCTATAGCCAAAGCTTTTTTGAAAGCATTGTCGGCATATTCAATATCATTTTCCAGACTCAAATGTTTTATTCCTGAACCGAAATAAAACAAAGCTGTGGCTTTTTTGACATAGACCAATCCCCAAACAATGAACAATGCCAATAGTATTCCCATTCCAAAAGTGAAGAGTCGTCCAAAGACCGTCCCGGAAATGGAGTTTATATACTTGGGCTGATACAGACCATAGGCACAAGCTGATCCCAAGAATACCCCAGTCAAGACAAAGGTGTACAGAATCATAGTGTGAGAAGGTACATACAATAGAGTTGTCAGCCACAAAAATACCGTCCCAGCATATGATGAGATAACAATAAACCGTCCATGGGATCCTGTTTGAGGATCATCATGTGTGGCCGCTGAAAGCAAGAGTTGGCGAAGAACTTTGGTCCCGACCAGACCCAGAAAAACCAAAAATAGTAGCCATGATAGACCTCCTAACAGTCCCTGGGTGACGAAAAATGTGGGAACCATGGCAAATCCAGAATTGAACTCCACTCCCCAAGCGTCGGTAGGATTGATATAAGATGGTTTGTAAGCGATGTAGGCCGAAGAAAAACGATTTGGACCAACTCCTAGAAGCGGTCGATCTTTGATAGCTCCAGAAGCCACATCCAAAGTCGGCTGCCACGGCAGAGACAATTCGGTATGTCTGGCAGACAAAAGGTCAATGACCGGACGAGAAATAATAGCTCCCTTCCAAATCATCACTACCGAGATCAAGCAGGCCAAAAGAGGTATCCACGCTATTTTCTTGAACCAGGAATATTGGCTGTTTTCTTTTCCCAAAGACCTTTTATTCCAAACATAAATGGTCATTCCCAGAAAAACTACCATGGCGGCAGTCCAAGATAGTCTATTCATGACCACAAAAGCTCCACCAGCGGCCAGGGCTATCATAATCCAACATACAGTCTTGATTCTAAATGATAAAGGCAAGAATATGATCGCTGACAAAAGAATGGTGACAACCAAAAGAGCGTATATTCCAAGTTCATTCCAAGTGCCAACAAAGGTAGAAGTGAGACTGCCTAATATCCCGAAAGTCGCGAATTCCGGCCCAAACGCAAATCGCAAAGCCTGAAAGGCGAATAAGATAAAAAATACCCCCACGCTGGCAACATAAAACCACACGGCTCTTTCACCTCGGCCCGATAGAGATCGAAAGACCACCCAGACTGCCAGAAAACATATTAGAAGAAAGCTGGCCGTGGAAACCTCAAACCCTTGGCCAAACAATGATTTGGTAATATGACCGCTAGACAAGGCTGAAGCGAAAATAGATACAGAGACGAGTATAATGACAAACGAAATGGCTTTGGAAGGTAAAATCAGAGTCTTTTCTTTGAGAGCCAAGAAGATATATATGCCTGCCGAGCCTAAGGTACCAATAGCTATGATTAGTGTTTTGATCAGATCGCTAGAAACATAATGACTGGGCCAGAATGACAAAGGAACCAAAACGACCATAGCTATAATCAATGAAAAGGCGATCTGTTCTAGTTTTTTATAGGCTGAAACTGGCAACTCTTGGGAAACTGGTGATTCGTTGGGAAACATATGTTGTATGAAATAAAAACTGATAAAAAAATTGCTGTCTGGCTATTATAGCAAAAGACTATACAAATATAAACAGATGAGATATATTGACAATGTCACGCTAGACAACCGCGTTCTGCTTCGCTCCTACAGAGCTTCGCAGAATGAGGAAAGTCCGAACACCAGCCTAGTAATTGGTTACTGGAAACTAGTAACTAGTTATCAGCAACCAGTTACTAGGAAAGATAGCAGGTAATGCCTGTCAGGGTGATACCCAGAGGTGCGAACAGAAACGGTTCCAAGCGAAAGCAAGGAAACATCCTGCTTCGCTCCTATTGGAGCTTCGCAGGATGAGCTCTTGTGGTAACACAGGAGATGCAACGGCTAAATCCTTATCTTGGTGCAAGACCGAGCTTGTTGGTAGTTGGTTATTGGTAGTTAGTAATTGGTAAATGATAAACCCACCAAAAACTAATAACTAATAACCAACTACCAATAGGAGTGTCGCTTGACTCCGAGCGTGAGTTCGGAGCTAGATAAATGGTTGTCAGACTCTGCTTCGCTCCTACGGAGCTTCGCAGAGCGAACAGAATTCGGCTTATTGCGCGGCACATACCAAAACATCCCGATGAACATCGGGATGTTTTGATGTATACCTGTATGGATATACTATACTTCCTACTTCTTACTTCCTTCTTCTAATTTCTTCCCATGAGCATGACTATCTACTTCATAGCTCGTATTCTGGGCTTCAAAGAAATTGACAAGCTCGTAAACATCGGTGGCCGCGCTCATCCATTTGGCTGGGTTGGTGGCATTATAAAACTTCGGGAAACCGAGCTCTTCCAGACGGCGATCGGCCACATATTTGACATATTGGTTGACATAGTCGGCATTCAGTCCCAGGATCCCATTCGGGAAAAGGTCTTTGTTATAATCCACTTCTTTATTGACTCCTTCAATGATAATATTTCTGATATCATCGGCGAATTCTGGGGTCAAAAGGTCATGATTTTCTTCCAGAATGTTGTGAATCAGATTCATCCCAAATTGGAGGTGCAGACTCTCATCGCGCAAAACCCAGTTGATCATGGAGCCAAAATTCCGCAACTGTTTTCTTTGGCGGAATGACAAAACCACCATAAATCCTGAATAGAACCAAATCCCTTCCATGACTATATTGGTAGCCACCAAATTGCGAATAAAATCCTTCTTGCCTTCCGTGGTACTAACATCCAAAGAAACTTCTGTCATCCGTCGCATGTATTTGTTGATGTAGTCTTCCTTGGCTTTCATGGAAGGGATTTTGAGATGGTGCTGGAATACCTTGATCCGATCAAAAGGAAATGTTTCAAGAACATATTCAAAGGCCACACAGTGATTGGCTTCTTCCCACATTTGTTTGGCCAGATATAGATGGCATTCTGGAGACTTTATGTATGGATAGACGCCCAAAGCCAGAGATCTGTTTACGATCAGCTCTGCCGGGTTGAAAAAGGACATTAGAAATTCTACCGCGTGTTTTTCATCGTCGGTCATCCTCTTCCAGTCATCCAAATCTTCTTTGAGAGTTATTTCATGGGGAAACCAAGTATTGCGGACAGCCTGCATGTATAGGTCATAAGCCCACTTGTATTTGATTGGGTGCAAACTAGTATCTTCTGGGGCGGCTTTTCCTATGAGCATGGAATTATTTTATGGAAATTATTGACAACTATCGCACTGGGCCCGCTCGGCTGGATCTATCGGACAGACTTTGGCCACATCCGAAACACTGATCTTCTCCTTTAGAGGCTCCAGAAATGGTTCTTGTTGAATGGTTTCTTTGGTCTCCAAAGAAGACTCTTTGGGCATGGCTTGGGCTATGGAATGTCCTTGTGAAAGTTCTGTCTGCTGACGGACCGAGACAGAAACCATGTTGGACTCTGAAATACTTGAAATCTCCATGTCGGTCAAGGGAGTCGGAATAGCTTCTTGGACTCTAACAGCTATCTCTTCTTCTTTTCTGGCTGAAGCAACTGTCGCAAACCCTTTCTTGCCCATCTTTTCGGCTTTGTTGACTCTGGTAGTGCTCTGCTCGGCGCTATGACGCGGCTTCATGTGAAGATAATAGGTAGACTTGAGACCTTTCTTCCATGCTGACATGTATATATTCATAGTCTCATCTATATCGCGAGTATCCAAATACATATTGCGAGAAAGAGCCTGATCAATCCATTTCTGGGCCCTAGCGGCTACTTCTATATATGCATGAGGAGATGTAGTGAAGGCTGTCTTATAAATATCTTTGAGATATTGCGGAATGGATGGGATCCCAGAAATGTCGCCTTGATTTTCAATAATAGACTCGCGAACCTTTTCCCACAAGCCCATATTCTTGAGATCTTTGACCAGATTGTGATTGAGATCCAAATATTTGCCGGAGATCTTATTGCGAGAAAAAACTTGGGCGAAACGGGCATCTATACCTGGAGTAGTACCGACAACCAAACCGATATTGGCATTTGGAGCCACAGCCAGGAGGGTCGCGTTACGCATCCCTTTTTTGACCTTGGCTCGAAGAATGTCCCAATTGAGACCACGGTGTTTGCTGGTTTCATCAACTGTCACTGGAACATCGCGCGAAGCGGACACTCTTCTCAAGGTATCAATGGGAACCAATCCTTTTGACCATTCGGAACCGGAGAAATTCTTGTATGACCCGCGCTCTGCGGCTAGATTGGCGCTTTCATCAATAGCCATATAGCTGACAAATTCAAATATCCGATCAGCAAAATTCCAGGCATGCTCGCTGTCATAAGCCATGCCGAGGCGTTCTATGGTATCGGCAAACCCCATGACCCCTAGACCTATAGCCCGGTTCTCATGGTCAGATTTGGAAGCTTCTGAAATAGAAAGAACATTGATATCTATGAGATTGTCTAGCTGACGAATGGCCAAACGAACGCTCTCTTCTAGGCGGCCCCAATTGACTTCTTTGTTATTGATATGAGCGGCCAGATTGAGTGAGGCCAGGTTGCAGACAGCGATATTTTCTTTGTCTTGGGGCAGACAAATCTCGGTGCAGAGATTGGACATATGAATAGTGCCAGTGTTGTTATTGAGAGCTCGGTTATTGATGGTGTCCTTCCAAACCAACCAAGGATGAGATGTGGACTGCAGAGATACAAGGATCTGACGATACTGTTCCTGGGCTGGAACTTTCTTGAATGTTCGCAATTCTCCCTTTTCAGCCATTTCCACATACTGGGCATAGCGCTTGCTAAAATCTTGACCATAAAGTTCATTGAGATCAGTCACATCAACTGGATCAAACATATACCAGTCTTGACCAGCCTCTACTCTCTTCATAAATTCATCGGAAAGATAAGCGGCTGTGTTGGCAGTTCGCATCCGCATATAGTCATCACCGGAATTGTGTTTCCAATCTAGAAATTCTGGAAAATCCATATGCCAATTTTCCATATAAAAACAGAGCGCTCCCATTTTTTTGCCAGCACGACTAATAGCCCGGATGGCCGTATCAAATACCTTGGCGAAGGGAGTTGGTCCACTAGATTGACCTCCAAAATTGGATTTGAGGGGCGAGCCGGCGGCTCGGAGTTTTGTGATGGACAACCCAATACCACCAGAATCTTTGGATAGCCGCATAACATCCGAAACTGTTTTGGCTATGTGGGCCATATCATCATGGACCTCCAACAAGAAACAGTTGGAAAGAGACGAGCGAATAGTGCCGGCCCCCAGATTTGTAGAACCACCGGCAATGTATTCGTGTCTAGACATTTTGGAATAGAACTTCTTGGCCATATTTGTCGGATCTTTCTCATTGTAAGAAAGACCCATAGCTACCCGCATGAAAAAGTATTGGGGAGTTTCTAGTGGTTGGTTCTTTTGATCTTTCAAGAAATATCTGTTGATCAGACCGTCCAGTCCAGCATAAACAAAGAGCTCATCACGCTCCACATCCAGAACATCTGCCAACTTTTGCAGATCAAATTTACCGGCCATATCGGAATGGAGACGGTTTTCGCCAATGCCCTTCAGTATGTAGGCGATGAAACTGTCACGATGTTTTTGTTTGAGATCATCTGTGCTTTCTTTGTCATAATCTCCGATGACTTTGCGATAAATGGTCTTGAGCAGTAATCTGGTAGCAACTTTGTCATAATCAGTGTCTTCTTTTATATTCTGGACGGCTGTATTAATAGTAGCCTGATCCAATTCATCGGTACTAATATCGTCATACAAAGTCAACTGGGTCTCGGTGGCTATCTGGGTAACCATAGATATAGGGTCAGTCAGTCCGACACATGCCCTCTCTATGGAACGATTGATGCGATCGGCATTGAAAGACTCCCTAGTACCATCGGCTTTTTTGATTGATATGCTCATAAGAAAAAATATTTATGTCTACATTGTACATCCGAAGTCAGAGAGGTGGAATGTGGACAATGGTTTAGATCACATTATTTTTTCTCCCGCCACCAAACCAAATTCTTTGGCGGCCCCAGCGTTCAATTCCAGGACATACAAAACTGGACCGGGAGAAACGAAAGTCGCGGGATAAGTTTGAGGCGATATATTTTCTGTTATTCCGGAGATTGTCAGATCGGGAGATATCCAAACGATGTCAATGGAAAAAAGCATGTCTTTCATCCAAAAAGTATAAATATCAGCAGTAGGAAAAACAAAAAGCATACCTTGATCTCGCTTCATATCAGCCTGACCACCCAATCCTTTTTCCAAATCGGCTTCTGCTGTGACTACGACAGCCTCAATAGTTCCAGCCGGAGCAATTATGGATATCTTGGAGGGGGCAGAAGAGGTCGCCGAAGTCTGGCTGGAATCATTCAAGGGATTATTGGCTATGTACTCGGACAGTGAAGGTATGGCTTTCAGACCTATAAGATATCGGGCCACGAAAAAGAGAGCCCCCGCCGCGACCATGAAAATAATGATTTTTGGGAAAATTGATTTCATTGTTTGGTATGTTATTATTATAGCGTTGTTGTGTTATTAATAGTAACATGTGCCGGTAAAAAACTATATGGAAAACATCAATATTTGGTCAATAATTGTAGCAGGAGTAGTCAGTTTTGGCATCGGCGCCTTATGGTATTCGCCAGTTTTGTTCGGCAAAGAATGGCTGGCCCTAACCAAAGTTGGTCAATCTGACATAGACATAACCAAAACCCAAGGGATGTGGAAGTCCTACCTCACTCATTTCATATTTGGACTAATTTCTTTTGGGGTCTTGGCTTTTCTGGCAACAGCCACGGGAGTAGGGCGAGCCGAGGATGGAGCATTTTTGGGATTGATAGCTTGGCTGGGATTCAGCCTGCCAGGAAATATTTCTGAACTTCTTTGGAAGAAGGCTCCATTCAAGCTTATTGTCATTGATGCGGTCAATACCCTTATAAGCCTAGTGGTCGGCGGAGCGATCATCGGGGCGTGGGTGTAATTTAGTAATTGGTTATTAGTAGTTAGTTATTGGTACGATAAATTACTTTGCATTATCAAAAACTAAATAACTAAAAAGATTGTTGACTTTGTGATCGGAGAGCATATCTGCCAGGACCCGAAGCGATTATGGATAGCAATCCGGCAAATGTTACAAGAGGCAGACCGTACACGGAGAAACCTCCTCCCCGGGTAAAGTATATGGCACCAATCATAATGACAGCCAAAATTATCGACACTATGTTTGTCCAGAAACCAAGCACAATGGCGATTCCTCCAATGAGCTCCGCGTATCCAACAACATAGGCTACGAAAGCTGGTATACCGAGCGTAGAGAAGAATGCCACAGTGTCAGCCGGAGCCGAAACCTTCATCCAGCCTGTGGCGATAAAAAGTCCCCCGATAATGAGACGGACTACGAGCAATAAAAAATCTTTCTTTTTATTAGACATGGTATTGATTTAGAAACATTGATAATGCTGATAATATGAACTCATTATAGCGCATTATGTCTATGATGGTAGAATCCCTTATTCTGACGTGCTCATGAAGCGCGATTTTACTGACGGCAGTTTTTACTTGAAGTTCGAACTTACTTCTCTGAAAATCCGGAACAATGAGGAGAGAGCGGACGGAGAACTGGGGGTGTGGGGGCTGTGCCTCAAAAAAGTTTATTACTTTTGTATGTCCCCTTTACTGTCACCATGTAATCGAGGCGGTACGAGTTGGTCAAGTGCACTCTGATCCTCTGGTGTCCATTTGTATGTAATGTCTTGATGTGTGAAGCAGAATTCTTTATCGATCGTAAACTTATTGTCTGATTTTTTGATCGCCATTTCCTTTGCTGGAGTCGCCTTTTCTAGTGCTTTCACATATTCATTGTTTAGTCTTTCAAAATTCTTTACATCTTCACGTCGAAAAATATTTAACCACGCTAACCAACCACTAAAAGGTCTAGCTGCCTTCGCAAGTTCGGCTCTCTCAGATTCTACAGTCAAATTAAATTCTTGATACGCAGTTTTTGCTGAGGTTTCTCTTGTGAGTATAGCTCTGTTTAAACATTTCTGATAATTTGTTTCTCCTGAAATAGGACGAGGTGCAGGTGGAATTGCTGGAGGAATTTGCTGTACTGGAACATTACCTACAGGAATTTTCCCCTCACCAAGAGCCACTTTTTCTTCATTAGCAGAGGCTAAAAGTGTAGTTCTGCCGCAATTAATACTTGCAAATAGATTATCCGGTATATTTTTGGTTTCAGCTGAATTTGGAACACTGTGCGCAAAGACAAGATAGGTGTTACCAACTACAAAATATGGCGGAGGATTTGCATTCCCTGTCCATGCATAAATACCACCTATAGTTATTTTCTTGCCAACCTGACCTTTCCAATATTCTGTTACCTCAAATGACGCGTTAGCCGCTTTATCCGAAGTAGCAGTTTGCATACTAGTTACTTTTCCGGCAAAAATAACAGTCGCTCTGTCTATTTGCTGTTGTAATGTGGCGGGAGCACAGGAAAGAGCGGATGCGTTATAGCTTGGGGGAATCACTATCATAGATAGTATTACTAATACCATGAACAGAAACTTGTATTTTTTCATATTGAAAATACTGTACCATGTCACCTAAGTTTTTGATAGATGGACAACTTTGTTTGTGTAAAAATATTCAAAACTTAGTCTGTTTTCCCATTCAAATACTTTTTCGTCTCCTCATCAAAATCAGAAATATATTTCTTATCCTCCTCTTTTTTAAACTTATCGTATTCCACACCCGCTTTCAATTCAGCTGTTTCTTTTGAAATCTTACCTGACGTTTTCAATATCTCTTTCTCATTCAATTTTAGAAAGTCATCTAACTTATGTATCCAGTCCTCCATTTGCATAGGCTTCTTTTTCCTAGCTTGCATCTCGGCAAAGGACAGGTACTGATCTACAATAAGATTCAAGTCATATATTTCATCTTCTGTCAGATAATTTTTTGCAACAAAAACATCATTTCTTTTTATCTTACCCTGTGGGACGGAAGTAATACCCATATTTGGTTTTTTGGCATCTGCCCGAGCTACAATTACTTCAGCAGCCGTATGTCCATGTATACCGTAGTGCATTTTATTCTGCACCGTGGCAAAAAAGTTCTTGGTCAAGAGTGATTTCGGATCATAGTCTAGGCTAGTAGCATAAATATCTGTTATTTTCTGATAGAAATTTCGTTCGCTCGTCCTGATTGCCCGAACTCGCTCTATGAGTTCGTCAAAGTATGATTCTTTTTTACCATTTTTCAATCGTTCGTCGTCCAAGGTAAATCCTTTGATTATATACTCCCGTAATCTATTGGTTGCCCAGATGCGGAATTGAGTACCGCGGATAGAATTGACACGATAGCCGAGAGAAATTATCGCATCAAGGTTATACATCCGTATCTCCCTTTTTACGCTTCTATTTCCTTCTTTTTGAACTACTAAGGATTCCTTAGTAGTTGCTTTTTCCACCAATTCGCCACTTTCAAAGATATTTTTCAGGTGGATAATGACATTCTCTGATGTACAGTCAAAAAGCTCTCCCATTTGTTTTTGCGATAGCCAGACTGTTTCTCCATCGATCGACACCTCTAACTTGAATGTGCCGTTCGGTGATGCATATAGAATAATATTCTTCATTTCTTTCATAAAGTAATTTTACTATAATATCATTAAAGTAAAATATCTACATTGTTCGGGATTCTCGGCGAAAAATGTTCGAACTTTGTCCAGATCACTGGCGGAGGGTAGGAGATTCGAACTCCTGGTGGGTTGCCCCACACGCGCTTTCCAAGCGCGCGCACTAGACCGCTATGCGAACCCTCCAAACTAGAAACTAGTTACTAGTATACTAGTAACTAGTTCACCATCTCCCACTAGCCCCACCTCCACCAGACATCCCGCCACCGAAACCGCCAAAACCACTACTGCCCGAACCACCACGGCCACCGCCAAATATTATAGGCCAAAGGCCACCTCCCGATCCAGGCGGATGCTTGGAAACAAAATAATCAAAGATCAACCCTAGAATAGTTAGGATCACTATAGCTCCGATACCGGCAAATACAAAACCCCATATCAAACCTATGATAGCCCCTACCACCCCTCCGACCACACCCCCCAGCCACCATGACTTGGTCTTGCCCAGAAACCGCACCATGATATTAAGAATGATAATAACTATGAAAAACAAAGCCGCAAAATCTATGTCGTTCTTTGGGTTACTGGGAGATCTTGTATCAGTACCCGAATAGACAACGGCTTCTGGTGATTTTGAAATAATATCCGTGATTGCTTTTGCGGCTCCAGTTATACCATGGCCATATTTACCTTCCTTGAAGGCCGGTATCATCACAAGACGGACGACTTGGCCGGCTTGGAGATCGGTGACTGTTCCTTCCAGACCATAACCGACTTCTATTCTAGCCTCTCTATCATTCAGAGCAACCAAAATAAGCAAACCATTGTCTTTTCCCTTCTCCCCAATTCCCCATTCCTGGAAAAGCTTAACAGCATAACTTTCTATAGTTTCATCACCTAGTGAAGAAATAGTCACAACCGCCACTTCTGCTCCAGTTGACTTTTTCAATTCCCCCAATTGAATCTCAATATTCTGTTTCTCTTCCGCTTTCAACACTCCGGCAAAATCATTAACGAAGCCTTGAGGTTTGCCTGGGCTTGTGTAGGCAAATACAATAAATGGTAAGAAAAAAATACAAAACGAAAAAATTAGTAATTTTGACATACTGGAATTGAGTCCGGTAAGATATTTTTTAATCTGCAGAACTCGCGTCTTATCCTTGTCCAACAACGCCCAAAGTCGAATCATCTCCTTCGCAAACCCGATTCTTCAAAATGAAAAGATTATATACAGTATACAACTCGCGTTCCGCTTAAGAATTAGGGTTTGCGAAGGAGATGATCGGCGGAGGGCGTAAGTTTGTCTGCTGATCTGCTGACAGGCGAGGCGGAGTTATGTTTGCGGCAGATCCGAATATTCTATCAGAATAGAATAACCCTTCACTCTCATCCCTAAAATCATTCTGCTCTTGCAACCACATCAATCAAACTAAAACTGGACTTTTGGAGCAATATCGGCACCCGTTTGAGCTTCAAAATAGGCAAGTTCTTCAAAGCCAAAAATGGAGGCGATCATAGACTTCGGGAATCTTTTTATAGCCACATTGTATGTCCGGACGCTCTCATTGAAGCGCTGTCTCTCCACAGAAACCCTGTTCTCTGTCCCCTCTAGCTGGGTCATCAGATTTTGGACAGCGTCAATAGATTTTAATGCCGGATAATTCTCTATTACAGCCAAGAGCCGACCGAGAGAGGTCTCCACCTGACTAGCCGCCACCGCCCTATCACTGACAGTTTGGGCTCCAGCATATCTAGTTCTAGCTTCGGCCAGAGCCGTGAAGATCGCCTGCTCCTGACTCATTGCTCCCTTGACCGACTCTACCAGGTTCGGAATAAGATCAAAACGCCTTTGATACTGGGTCTCAACCTGTTGCCATTGTGCCGTAACAGCTTCTTTGGAAATGACAAGACCATTGTAGGCAGTCCAAGTGTAAAGACCGATTATTAGGACAATCGCAAGAATAATTATAAGTAGTTTTTTCATGTTATTACCAATTTACTAGTAACCAGCAACTAGTTACTAGTTGGTGCCGCTTTTGTTTCATCTTCTCCTTGCGGACCAGAGACGAAGGTGAATGATTTTACCATTTCCGTGAAAGCCGTGTCGGTCGTATTGATGATGGCTTTGTTGTTATTCTCGGCTTGGACCAGATTTGAACCAGTCATCTTCTGGGTGGATGAAGCCACGGAAGAAAATGAAAAGAAATAACAAATATTTTCTTTTTGGAGAGAATACATTCTATTGAAGTATGTCCTGCCCTGAACTGTATTTGACATGGAGATCATATTAAAGGAATTGTCCCCGACCGGCACCGTGGCGCGATCTTTGATCTTGGTAACTGGAGGAAAGGCACACTTGGTTGAGACGGCATTGACATCTGCTCGTAATGTGGCAACTGTGGAGACTTGGGTCCTGTCTATAGGCATAATAAAAGTTACACCGGTATCAACCCGCTCAGCTTCCCATGTGCTCGGATAAGTAACAGCGAAACCGAGTTCGGAATTTTGATATTGAGAGAATTTGTCAGAGACCCTGGTAGTGCTAGAAGATGGTATGGAAACGGTTGTTGTGGCCTGTTCATCTGCTGATGGCGCATCAGACTGACCTCTGCCATACCAGACAATGCCTATAATAACTAGAATAGCAACGATAACTATGAAGCCCATGCTTGATTTCCTCATGTGTGATAAAAGTTATTGGTATAATTTGGAACTATAGCAGAAATGTTTATATTTTGCTAGTAATCCATTTCCCCACCCCCGCCTTGAGGCCTAGATTTTTCTTCTTTGGGTTCTTCAGCCACGGCAACTTCGGTTGTCAGGAGGATAGCCGCGGCCGAGCAGGAATTTTCCACGCCCAAACGGGTCACTTTGACTGGGTCAACAATTCCAGCCAAGATCATATCTGGAATGTTCTGGTCTCGCAAAGCATCATAGCCAAAATTACCCTTGCCGTTTTTGACTTGTTCCACAATAACCGATCCATCGTCACGGCCAGCATTGATAGCAATCTGCTTGAGTGGAGCTTCTAGGGCCTTCAGAACAATGGCATAACCAAGGCCTTGTTCCTTGGTAATATCAGTCTTTTTGGACATAGACTTGGAAACCTCATAAGCGGCCCTGACAAGAGCCACGCCGCCGCCAGCCACGATCCCTTCTTCTATGGCGGCCTTGGTGGCATTGACGGCATCCTCTATCTTGAATTTGAGATATTTCATTTCTGTTTCGGTGGCCGCTCCGACTCGGATCACTGCTACCCCGCCAGAAAGTTTGGCGATCCGCTCGTCTAATTTTTCTCGGTCATATTTGGAATCCGTGCCCTCACGCTGTTTCTTGAGCTGGGCCACGCGCTCTTCTATCTCGGATTTCTTACCCTTACCGCCGACCACGATAGTATTATCTTTGGTGGCGATCACGCGACGAGCTTTGCCTAGCATGGCCAAGGTGGCTTGCTCAAATTTGATCCCCACTTCTTCGGAGACAACCGTGGCTCCGATAGTTACGGCGATATCGGAGAGCAGTTCTTTCTTCTTGTCTCCATAGCCAGGAGCCTTGATACCCAGAACATTGAAAGTGCCACGGAGTTTGTTGACTACAAAAGTAGCCAGAGCCTCGCCGTCTATATCTTCGGCAATGATAACCAGGTCTTTCTTGCCAGAATGAGCCAGTTGTTCCAAAAGAGGCAAAACTTCTTTGATGGTGGAAATCTTTTTGTCTGTTACCAGAATAGCCGGATCGTTGAATTCTGCCTCCATCCTTTCTGGATTGGTGATCATGTAGGCGGAAACATAGCCTTTGTCAAACTGTATTCCTTCTACGATCTCTGATTCCAGACTGGTGGACTGGGATTCTTCTACAGTAACCACGCCGTCCTTGCCGACTTTGTTTATGGTGTCAGCGATGATCCGACCGATATCTTCGGACTCAGCGGAAATAGAAGCTACTTGGCGGATCTCATCGTCGCTTTTGATCGGTTTGGCTTGAGCCCGAAGAGCATTTACGACATCCCGTGCGGCCGCCTCTATGCCGAAGCGAATACCCATGGCGTTTACTCCCATAGTGGTCTGCTTCATACCCTCGGCAATGATGGCTTGAGTCAGAATGGTAGCGGTAGTTGTGCCGTCGCCAGCCACATCCTGCTTATTGGCAACCTCTTTGACTATCTCCGCCCCCATGTTTTCAAATTTGTCTTTGAGAGAGATCTCCTTGGCAATAGTAACGCCGTCATTGGTGATCATCGGCGAGCCATAGCTCTTTTCTAGGACGACATTGCGGCCGCGCGGGCCTAGAGTGATCTTGACCGCGTCCGCCACGGCATCTACTCCGCGTTTCAAGGCTTTCCTGGCATCTTCGTTGTAAAGAATAATTTTTGACATAATTTTTATTTAATAATTACGAGTATCTCGCTCTCCCTGACTACATAGTATTCATTATCGCCGATCTTAACCTTGTCTCCCCATTGGAACAGCACAGTATCGCCGACTTTGACAGACATGGGGACATGTCTGCCATCCTCGGTTCTGCCATGTCCGACAGCCACCACCTCTCCTCGCTTGCTACCCTTGTCTTCATTGACAGTCACAGGAATGATGATCCCGGAAGCGGTCTTCTTCTCGGCGCCACTATCCTCTGTCTCCCGAATAAGCACTCTGTCCTGCATGGGACGAATGGGGATTTTGGAGCCAGCAACTTCTTTAGTAATGTTGTGATTATTGGTCCTTTTTTTATTCTTCTTATTTTTTGGCATGTTGATTGCATTATATGCAAGAATGTTGAGCTGGCAACTTGACAAAGTACCCATAAGATGATTGACTGTGGCGCAATCGAAGGAGGGGTGGGGATTTTTGTACCAAAAGTTATGTTATAGTATGGTAGTGATATAGCTGTTATAGGCCAAAACCCCGTGGTTAGACATCGTTTGATGCAGGAGTTTTCTATGGTCTTTAAAAAAGAAGATGTGGAGGTTGTGGATCTCCACACCGCTTCGCCAACCACAATGTATGCCGTGGTCAAAGATGGCAAACTTCTCTATGAAAAAGAGAAAGATTCATTCCTGAATTGGAAGTTTTATGCCATCAAGATTTGGATGGAAACGAAATGGCTTAGAAATCTGCGTAACAAAAAAATTATTAATTGGGCTGATCAAGCATAAATAATGTACAAAACATATATCAAAATACTCGTTGATAAGTTTGTTGAGAGAAAATAACCCATCGAGGTCAGTGATTCAAAATAACTATGAAGATTTGCCTGCCAGAAGTCTGATATTCATGGCTAAACAAAAAAGAGCAAGGAAATTCAAATCCCCACTCCTGCGAACAGTTGTGATTTCAATCTTTCAATAACATACGCCGCCATTCGGCAGAGATGATTGGTGTGATGATTTTTCTAATCATACAAAAATCATATTTGGGATGAATAATTGCGGTTACGATCCGTCGATCAACACGACCATCCCGTTGTTTGGATTGAAACTTGCCTTGTCCCGCCTTTGAGCTCTTGACTTGAAGTAATACTTTGTCATGGCGACTATCGGAACTGACTTCAAACACAATATCCGTACCAGCCCTGTCTTCCTGTTGGTTTGCCAGACGCACCGATTTTATCCACGGTGGACAACTCCCCTTTGGACAATCAGTGGTATAAGCCGCTACCACTCTTCGTTCATTGCCATGACCCACCTCTCTTGAAGTAACGCCAATAAGGTAATTGATCCGGGCAATTTCTTCTCTGCTCTTCATTTTCAATTTTTTCATAATCTAGAAAAAACCCTAACACAAGATATGTCATCTGTAAAATCAGACCAAGGTCGGACCTCGAGGTCGGACCTTGGTCGGAAAGTAAAGTTTGCACCGCCAAAATAGTTATGCTAGTATCTCCTAGTACATGAAGTCCCTCCTCCCCTATATCCAAATCATCTTGTCGGTGATTCTTGTGGTATTCATCCTATTACAGAGAACAGGCTCCCAGGTAGGAGGTGCTTTTGGCGGATCTGACAGCTTTTCTTCGGCTTTTCATACCCGCCGCGGACTGGAAAAAGGTTTATTTATAGCCACCATTGTTACAGCGATACTATTTGCTCTCTTCGCTCTCTTGAATCTAGTTTAATAAGTTTGAGTAGTAGGCTATCGGTAGCCTCGAAGCCGTATCATCTCCTTCGCAAAACCGATTCTTCAAAATATAAAGATTATATACTGTATACAACTCGCGTTCTGCTTAAGAATTAGGGTTTGCGAAGGAGATGATCGGCGCAGAGGCGATAAACAAGACAAAAGAGGCGACCAGACAAATAATGAATAATGTGACTGACACCCAAAACTACAAAGAATTCAGGGTAAAAAATAGCTCAACCGCCCTCAATTATATTCAACGATTTTCTTCCACCGAAAAGGTTATTTTCGGGACGCTATTTATTCTAGCTCTCCTAACTACCCTGATCATGGCCTATAAGGCTAATGATTTCTTCATGGTGGAAGTTCCCGCTATTGGCGGAGAATTGCGCGAGGGCGCCATCGGCCTGCCCCGAGCCATAAATCCCGTATTAGCCATCACGGAAATTGATCGTGATATTTCCGCTCTGGTTTATGCTGGATTGACCAAATATCAAAACGATACCATCGCTCCAGACATAGCCAAATCCTGGAAAATATCAGACGATGGATTGACTTATGATTTTGTTCTGCGAGACGATGTCATATTCTCCAACGGAGAACCTGTAACCGCCGCTGATGTGGCTTTTACTATCCAGAAGATCCAAGATCCCGCCATCAAGAGCCCTCGCCGAGCGGATTGGGCCAATATCACTGTCAGTGAAATATCTCCGACCCAAATCCGTTTTGCCTTGAAACAGCCATACGCCCCATTTGTAACCAATACCACTATCGGTATCATCCCAAAGAATATTTGGAGCACGGTCAGCGATGACCAATTCATATTCAGCCAATACAATGTGGAACCGATCGGGGCCGGACCATATGACCTTTCCGACATAACACGCGACAAAAGCGGAATCCCTACTGCCTATCATCTGGAAACTAGAAGAGACTATCACGGCAAAACGCCTCATGTTGGGACTATCAGTTTCATTTTCTTTGCCGATCAAGAAAAGGCCCTGGCCGCCCTGGATGAGGGCCTCATAGACAGCTTGTCTCTGATCTCACCGGAATCCGCCAAGAGATTGTCCACCGATACTGCTCAATCCTACACCGTCATCTCCGCTCCTCTGCCTAGAGTCTTCGGAGTCTTTTTCAATCAAAATCAAGCCGTGGTCCTAGCCGAAAAGAGTGTCCGTCAGGCTCTGGACAAAGCCATAGATCGAACAAAAATCATCCAAACTGTCCTGTCCGGATATGGCACCCCTATCACCGGGCCATTCTCGGCCACAGAACACCAAAAAACTTCCAGCTCCACCGCTCTGGCTGATATCGCTATGGCTCGGACCATTCTGGAGAAAAACGGCTGGAAGCGCAATCCTGACGGCATATACGAAAAAAAATCCAGGAATACCACTCAAGTCCTTTCTTTTGATATCCAAACAGCTGATACTCCCGAGCTAAGGCAGACCGCCGAACTAGTCAAACAGGCCTGGAATGAAATGGGAGCCCAAGTCAATGTCAAGATTTTTGAATCCGGCGATCTCTATCAAAACATCATCCGGACTCGCAAATACGATGCTTTGCTTTTTGGTGAGCTGGTGGGCAAAGACCGCGATCTATATGCTTTTTGGCATTCATCCCAACGCAACGCTCCCGGCCTCAATGTCGCCCAATATGTCAACACTACTGTCGATACATTGTTAGAAACTATTCGTTCGGCCAGAGACCTTGGAGCCAGGAATTTGGCCTATGAACAATTTGATCGGATCATCCGATCTGATCTGCCAGCTGTATTCCTATATTCCCCCGATTTCATATACATAGTACCGCGAAGTTTGTATGGCATTAAGCTTGGTTCAATATCTACAGCCTCGGACAGATGGAATTCGATCAGTGACTGGTACATCAAAACTGAAAAAGTATGGCGATTTTTTACAAAAATATGAATTGGGTGATCGTGCCCTCCGCCGTCCCTTTATTCTCACGCTCGAGAGCCCACGCTCCGCTACGCTCGCTTGAGAATAAAGGAATCGGCTTCGGGCGTAACCAAAAAAAATTAAAAATAACAAAAAATTATGAGCAATCAACTACCATTACCACCTTCCGCCCACAGAGACCAAAATAGAAGAAATAAACATATCGGCAAAAGTCATCGTTTGCCAACTAGAACTGCCACCACACACAAAGGCTATGATGGCACAACCCGTCATGTCTCTGGAGCACGGATGGACATAGTTCGACCAGATGCCACAAGATCCGTCCGCCGCGGTCCGACTGGCAAACCAATAGTCAGACGTGAAGGCGATATCATTCCTCCATTGGGAGCCGATGCCATCAGAATAATACCTCTAGGTGGAGTAGAAGAGATCGGCAAAAATATGACTGCTATCCAATATGGAGATGATATCGTCGTCATAGATGTGGGATTTCAATTCAAGGATGATGACACTCCGGGCATTGACTTTATCCTACCAAACACCAAATACCTGGAGGAACGCCGCGACAAGATCCGAGCCGTCATCATCACCCACGGTCACCTAGACCATATCGGCGGCATCCCTTATATCATGCCCAGGATCGGCAATCCTCCTCTCTACACTCGCCTTTTGACTTCGGTCCTTATCCAAAAGAGACAAGAAGAATTCGCTCATATTCCAACCATTGATTTGCGGGTAGTGGAGAAGAATGAAACCATCACCGTCGGCAAACTGAAAATAGCCTTTTTTGCCGTAACTCACACCATTCCAGACGCTATGGGTGTGATCATAGAAACCCCTTATGGTTCCATTGTCCATACCGGTGACCTCAAACTGGACCATGACGATGGCATCCCGACCCAGGCAGAAGAAGCCGAATACGACCGAGCATTCAAAGGCAAAAATATTCTGATGTTGATGGCTGACTCTACCAATGTGGAAAATCCCGGTTTTTCACTGCCGGAAAAAGTGGTTCACAAAAATCTAGAAGAGATCATCAAAAACATGCGTGGTCGGCTGATCATCGCCACCTTTTCTTCTCTTTTGGAGAGATTGCTCAAAATCATAGAATTCGCCGAAAAGTACGGCAAAAAAGTGGTCATTGAAGGCCGCTCTCTCAAGCAAAACATAGAGATATGCAAACATATCGGTTTGCTCAAAGCCAAAAACGATACCATGATCACCACCGATGCCATAGAAAATTATCCGCCGGATCGGATCGTGATCCTGTCAACTGGAGCCCAAGCCAACGACTTTTCGGCTTTGGTGCGGATGTCCCAAAAGACCCACGCCAAGATCAAGATCACTCCTCGTGACACGATCATTCTGTCTTCTTCGGTTATTCCAGGAAATGAACGAGCCATCCAGAAACTCAAAGATAATCTCTCCCGCCAGGGAGCCAAGATTCTCCATTACAGAATAGCTGATATACATTCCTCCGGTCACGCCAACCGCGACGAGACTGCCTGGATACACAAGAAGATCCAAGCCAAATTCTTCATGCCTCTCCATGGTTATCATTATATGTTGAGAGCCCATTGCGATATTGCCAAAGAAGCCACTGGAGCGAGCGAAGACGCGGTGGTTATTCCAGACAATGGTTCGATCATAGAAATCCGAGATGGAGGTAAAACCTTGGTTAAGCTCAAAGAAAAAGCCCCTTCATGGCTGGTTTTGGTTGATGGATTTTCGGTCGGCGACATCCAAGATGTGGTTATCCGCGATAGACAAATGTTGGCTCAAGACGGGATATTCATCGTCTTCGGAATCATGAACGCTCAAACAGGCAAACTCCGCAAATCTCCAGATATCATCTCCCGTGGCTTCGTCTATCTGCGCGAGTCGCAAGAATTGTTGCATCAAGTCCGCCTTCTGATCAGAGATACCGTGGAAAAGACCACTCGCGGGATGAATCCGATCAACCTGGATTTCATCAAAGACAATGTTACGGACACCGTCAGCCGCTTCCTTCTCCAAAAGACCGCCAAAAGACCGATGGTTATTCCGGTGTTGTTGACGGTGTAATTGCCAGTTAAACCCCCTGCAGTGGATCTATCATAGTCCTTTGAATACTATCGGCATATTTCATGACACTGTTGCCGTAGGAAGCGTTGCCGGAGACAAGACCGCAGGATTTACCGGAATAATATCGGCAAGCCGCGTTGCGTTCGGCGCTGTACGTCTGCGAACCAGCTCCCAAATCCGAAAGATACATCGCTGAAGCCATGAAGGCATGAGCTGGATTCCATGGGTTGGGCGTGCCTGAAATATCAAGTAGTCTAGCCAGACGATCTTTGATCAGAGACCATGTTGAAGCGATGAATTGAGCCGGCCCCATCGCTCCGCCATAACCAATAGACAAGGGACAAGAGACCAAGGTGGCGTATGGATCCAAGCCCAGAGATCGGGTCAGCTCTACAAATGGGCCCACATCTCGAGTCGGATTCATAACTTTGGCTATGGAGGTTCTGGTGGAAACCCGAATACCCGTTCCGGTATTAGGGTCAGCCAGATAGCAAGAGCCGACATTACCGCCAAATGTTGAAGTTTCTCTATTGAGACTAGACTCCTGGGCGAATATACCCAGAATGAAAGCTGGCCGAACTCCGGTTTTTTGGGAAGCCAGAGTGGCGTATTGAAGGGCTTGACCAAAAGGTATGGCGGCGACATCGCGCAAGCTGAAGAGGGCCGCTCTGATCTCTCCGGCCCTCTGGCGCTTTTCGGCCAAAATAGAGGAATAGGATTTTTCATTGCTTTTGCTGGCAGAAAGCAGACGCTGTTTCTCCTTTTCATCGGCTTCAATGTTTTTTTGTTCTTCTTGAATATCGTGACGAGCGTCAATTTCACTGTTGCGGCGTTTGTCTAGATTATCTTTTTCTGTCTTGGTTTCAACCCTATCGGAACGGATTTCTTCAAATGTCCTCTTTAGACCAGATTGGACAGATGAAAACGTGTCCAGATCATTAAAAAAACCCGTTACAGTAGTCTGGGACAAGATTACTTCCGGTAATGAGTATGAATCTGTTTCATTGGTCTTGCGCAGAATGACGGCCAGAGTCTGACGGCCCTGTTCTATCCTGGCATCAAGTGTCTCTATATGATCTTGCTTAATCTCTATATCTTTGCCCAAACTTTCTATAAGCAGAGTCTTGGCTCTTATGTTGAGTTTGGCTACATTGATCTTGGCGTCTAGGATTGATATGTCGCGAGATATGGAAGCGCTCTTTTTTCTGGCCTGGTCCAAAGCGATCTCTGCTTGTTTTTGCTGAGCCTCCACATCGGCCAATTCAAGTTTCAATTGAGCTTCCCGCTCGGGAGTGAGATATTGAGCATTTGCGATATTTATAGGCAGTATCAAAAAAAACGCCAAAGACACTATTGACCACAGCAAAAACCCTGAAATTGAATCTTTTGACGCAGAATCCATGGAAGTACTATAGCAGACCCGCGCCCTCTCGGGGAGAGCTGCTCTCCAAGCTTGGTGAACATATCATTTTGCCACCCCGCAAGGTCGCCCCGTCTCCCTTCTTAATTCCTACTTCCTTATTCCCTCTTCCTTTTTCTTACCCTTTTCTTCCGGTTTTTCCTTATCAACAATTCCTTCTTCTACCTTATCTCCTTCTTTGACTTCTTTGCCCTTTGCCTCCACCTCTATGGCTGACATATCTATGGCAGACGGAGTTTCTTCTATTTCTTCATGAGCCTCCGCTATGGAAGCGACAATATCTTCTGGATTGGTCTTGATCCGAACTCCTGCTGGCAGAGCCAAATCCTTGGCTTGAATGACATCGGACATCTTCGCCAATCTGGAAACATCCACCGAGATATCGTGTGGCAGGTCCTTCGGGGCGGCCTCTATCTCTATCTCACGCAAAACTTTGACCAGAATGCCGCCTTTTTCTTTGACCGCTGGAGCAACACCGGCGAAGACAAGCGGCACGGAAACCTGAACCTTCTTGCCTTTTTCTATGACATAAAAGTCGGCATGGCGCGGTTCGCCACTGACAGGATGTATGTCCACCTCGTGGATCAAAGTTTCAAGATCTATATCATTCTCTCCCTTCAAATTTACCACCGAAGATTCACCTGCTTTCTTCCAGACTTTTTTGAAATCAGTCATTGAAACTGAAATGGTTGTGGATGACTGTTTGGGCCCATAAAAAACAGCTGGCAAAACACCCTTGGCGCGTAGATCTTGATTGTTGGACCGCGAATCCCTTGTTTTTACAAGAAGTGACAACATGGCTATGATTATACATGTTGCACAGGAATGCACAAGAAACTCCCACATTTTTGCGGAGACATTGTAGCGGCCTCTCGGTGAAAACAAGAAGAGCTTTGCGAACATTCTTTTTCCTCCCCGCAATGTAGTTTGAGCCCCCGAGAATGGCCCCTATTTTGGTCGCTCCCGCGAGCCAAAATAGGGATTGCCATTCGACGGGGCGACCTTGCGGGGAGGAAAAAGAATGTTCGCAAAGCTCTGACTAAAAATCACTGGCACGTGCTGGCGACGGTGGGATTGTTTGGAATGCCTCCTGTGGTTGTGGTCTTTGAATTGCCCAAAGAATCCAAGCAGTAATATCCTGAACTACCAACCGTAGGACCATAAGAAGCGTATATGGCATACTTGGTCGCCAAAGCGCAAGTGGCTGTATTGTCGGTAAATATGGTCAAACCGTTCGAGGCCGCCGCCAAACTGTAAGTCCTGGTAGCGCAGGCATCCGTTCCCGAAAGGACGCCAGAATAATTGGCCGGAGTCATGTTGTTTATATTCAGTATGTCTGTAACCAGGGGAGGAAAAAGAATGTTCGCAAAGCTCTGACTAAAAATCACTGGCACGTGCTGGCGACGGTGGGATTGTTTGGAATGCCTCCTGTGGTTGTGGTCTTTGAATTGCCCAAAGAATCCAAGCAGTAATATCCTGAACTACCAACCGTAGGACCATAAGAAGCGTATATGGCATACTTGGTCGCCAAAGCGCAAGTGGCTGTATTGTCGGTAAATATGGTCAAACCGTTCGAGGCCGCCGCCAAACTGTAAGTCCTGGTAGCGCAGGCATCCGTTCCCGAAAGGACGCCAGAATAATTGGCCGGAGTCATGTTGTTTATATTCAGTATGTCTGTAACCAGAACACTAATACCGGAATTTACAAATCCTCCATAATAAGCGACAAACTTGCCGGCAGTAGCAGTAGCCGCTCCCTTCAGGTCATTGAAAGTATTATTGCCTGTTCTGCCAAACTCTATTTGGTTGCGAATCTGAAGGACTTCTTGTTTGATCCTGGCGTTTTTTGACTGACCGCGAGCGCTATTCAATGAAGCCAAAATAACCGAGCTCAAAAGAGCTATTATGGATATGATAACCAGGAGCTCTATCAGAGTAAAACCCGTTATCTGGGAGCGCCGAAATCGCCATCTCTGGAACAAGAGGTTATCCATGACAAATCATATTACAAAATATCGGATAACCAGATAAACAACGATAAGATTGAATATGACTACGCCAATTAGGACAGACCTGGCGCCAGCCGGAGAAGTAACTATACCTCTGTCCATAAGCCATCTTTCCATTCCTGAAGAGTTTTGGGAAAACGACCGACCCGAACCGGCCGGACCAGAACCGCCACCAAAGCTGTCTTCTTCAAATTGGACTTGTTCTGACATATTTTTCATTATAAACCCTTTCTCCACAAAAAGCACGGCCATTTGGGGATAGTGTTACGCTTACGACATTCTTTCAATCAAAAGTTTTTTGACTATATCTGGATCGGCCGAACCGCCAGAGACCTTCATGGCTTGACCTATAAGATATTGGAGTGAGGCGGTCTTGCCGGATTTATAAGTATCAACAACCTGGGGATTTTCTTTTATAACCATTTCAATTATCGGAGCGATATCTTCCACAGAGCTTTTTTGCAGCAATCCATGCTTTTGGGCAATTGTTTTTGGGTCTTGATCAGGATTTTTTATCATCAAAGCCAAAGCATCCTTTGCTCCACGTGAAGATAGTTGGCCCTCGGCGATCATTGTGATCAAAGTTGAAAAATAAGTGACTGGAATAGGATTGGTGTGGGTAAAGATTTTTCTATTAAGACCGTTTCCTCTCGGCGGGACCCCTCCTTCGCTCAAGGCTTCGGAGGGCAAAGTAGCTTCTCCCCCTGCTTGCCCGCCGTAGCCTTGGCGAAGGTGGGCGGAAACGGCTGACAGTGTATCCATAACCATCCCCAAATAATCAGTCAGTAAATAATTAACGGTCAGTTTAATTTTCCTGGGATCATCTTTGAATGAAACGATGATATTCTCAAAATATTCGGCCAAACTAGGGTCTTCAACAAACATCGTTATTTCTTTATCGGTCATGGAAAAATCTTTTTTGTACCGTTCGCGCCGAATCCATGGAAATTCTGGCATATTTTGGCTCAATATTTCCGGAGAAAATTCCGGTATAGAGGAGATGAAAAATTTGGGAATATCTGGGTCGGGAAAGTATCGGTAATCTGGAGAACTCTCCTTGCTCCGTTGAGAATATGTTTCTTGGCGTACCTCATCCCAACCGCGAGTCTCTTGAATGACCTTATCACCACCTTCAAGAACTTTTATCTGCCTAGCAATCTCGTATTCTATGGCGGCGCCAACAGCTCTAAAGGAGTTTAGGTTCTTGATTTCGATTTTGGTGCCCAAGCTAGAAAAAGGAATTATGAATAATGAAGTATGGGGAATCACATTTGTGTTTTTATTTCTCCCTAATTCCTTCTTCCTTCTTCCTTCTTCCTCTCCTTTGGCAACCGAAACATTGGCCTCAATGCGCATTTCCCCTTTTTCCAGATTAGCAGATCCGATCCCAAGGGTCCGGAGAAGAAGCTGAAATTCTTTGGCAAAAACGACGGCGGATTGGGAGGAGTGAATAACTGGCTCCGTAACCGCTTCCATAAGCGGTATGCCAGATCGGTTGAAGTCAATTAGACTGTGATCATGTGTGTCGTGAGTAGAACGAGCTGTATCTTCTTCCAAATGAATACGAGTAAGCCCAACACCAGACAAAACACCACCAACGACCAGGGGGTGGGCATACTGGCTAATCTGGTACCCCTTGGGAATATCGGGGTAAAAGTAATGTTTACGATCCCACTCGGTGAAGTCAGCCAGAGTCCCATTGACAGCCATACCTATCCGTAAAACATTCTCAACAGCTCTTATGTTTACGACGGGCAAGGTTCCAGGATGACCGAGGCAGATCGGACAAATATTGACATTAGGCCGAGATTCGTCGGGATCATTCTTGCAAGAACAAAACATTTTGGATTCAGTTTTGATTTCCGCGTGAATTTCCAGACCGATAGTCGGCACATATTCAGGATCTTTCATAATTTTTATTTTAGCATAAGTTTTGTCTGTAGCAGACCGCGCCCGCAGGCGGGAGCCAGTCTCCTGACTTTTTCTTCCCAAAAAACTCCCACACATTCTTGCGGAGACTCATCTTGATGCAAGTATTCAAGTCTAAAGTCTAGATTCTGTAGTTTGAGGCCGCTGGCAATGTCTCCGCAAGAATGTGTGGGAGTTTTTTGGGAGCGAGGAGATCTGATCTCACCTGCGGAAGCGGCTGACGGTATGCAAACAAAATATTTGATTCACTTTAAGAGTTTTTCCTTGAACTCTTGAAATGAACCGTTCAGAATAGCTTCTCTGGCCCTATTGGTAATATCAATCAAAAAGTGGAGATTGTGGATGGAGGCTAGGGTGGCCGCCAGCATCTCTTTGGCCCGAAAAAGATGGGCGATATAGGCGCGAGTGAAATTTGAGCATGAATAACAATGGCAATCATGATCAAGAGGCGACATATCAGCCACAAATCTTAGATTGAGAAGATTTATACGACCACTAGCGGTGTAGGCGGTGCCAAAGCGACCGAGGCGGGTGGGAGCCACGCAGTCAAATGTGTCTATGCCCTGCTCTATTCCCAATACCAAATCCATAGGTTCACCTATACCCAAAAGATGCCTAGGCTTTTCCTCTGGTAATATAGCCGTAACCCAACCAACGGCTGTGGCAATGTCGTCTTTGTCAAACGATCCGCCAATACCGAAGCCGTCAAAATCCATAGAACCGATTATTCTGGCGCTTTCTTGTCTCAAGTCCTTGTGCCTGCCACCTTGAACAATCCCAAAAAGTGCCTGCGGAGAAAGAGATGATGTGTTTTTATTTCCTCCTAATTCCTTATTCATAATTCCTGCTTCATGCTGTCTTGTGCATCTTTCCGCCCAATCATGGGTCCTATCCATAGCTCTCTTTTGGTATTGATAGTCAGCATCGGGCGCGGCGCATTCATCAAAAGCAAATATAATATCTGCGCCGATGGCGTGTTGTATATCTATGGATATTTCTGGAGTGAATCTGTGGGTAGATCCATCCAAGACGGAGCGGAATGTTACGCCATCGTCGTCTATGGAAGCGAGGGAATCAGAATTAGGAATTATGAATAAGGAATTAGGGGGAATCACATTTGTGTTAGTACCTATCCATAATTCATTATTCCTACTTCTTTCTTCCGCCCCCCACACCTTCCCCATCCGTCTGCCAAAAGCGGCTCCCAGCGAAAAGGCCTGGAAACCACCAGAATCTGTGAATGTCGGACCAGACCAATTCATGAACTTGCCCAAGCCTCCGGCTTTTTGAATAATTTCCGTGCCTGGTTGGAGATATAGATGATAAGTGTTGGCCAAAACAGCTTGGGCTTGGACAGCTTGTCCAACCATTTCCGGCGTCAAAGATTTGACTGTGGCTTTTGTGGCCACTGGAATGAAAGCTGGAGTCTCTATAATGCCGTGGGCAGTGACGATGGTGCCAGCTCGGGCACGACTTTTGACATCACCCTTTTGGATGTGAAACTTTGGCATGGTCTAATTTATTCCGCGCCACCATTCTGATACAGGAGCCACCCCAACCATATCAATAGTTTCTTCTAATGAATCGGTAATATGGAATAAGTCTAGATTTGAGCTGTCTATAGTATGATATTTTTCACACATTGTTTCCTTGGCAAATACCAAAAAAGCTTTCCAGAATATGGAATCAAACAATACCACAGGCACCCGAGGCATTTTGCCTGTCTGGATAAGCATCAAAATATTAAAAAGCTCATCAAAGGTGCCATAGCCGCCTGGGAAAAAGACATAGGCTTCGGCCGCAAAAGTCATTATAACTTTCCTGGAGAAAAAATAAGAAAACTTGAGGGAATGAGTAACAAAGGGGTTTATGGAGTGTTCGTGAGGCAGAGAGATATTGAGTCCTATGGAAATCCCGCCTGCTTCGTAAGCGCCTTTGTTAGCGGCCTCCATAATACCGGAGCCTCCACCGGTGATGATCGCATAAGATAGTTTCTGGACCACTCTTCTGCCAAACTCTTCAGCCAAGCGATAATTTTGATTGTCAGACTTGATCAGAGAAGAACCAAATACGGTCACTGAACGGGGGTACTGTTTGAGAAAAGCAAAGCCATCAGTAAACTCATGATTGATCCGTCTCAAATGCTCCTGAATATTGCCACTATGAATATCTTTCCGAGAAAACACCAAGTTGACATTGCCATGAGCGTGGTTGCGCGGATCTCCTCCATTTTTTG
>MHRM01000006.1:3528-10718 GCA_001822575.1 Candidatus Taylorbacteria bacterium RIFCSPHIGHO2_02_FULL_44_12 | reverse complement strand
ATACTTCATACTTCATACTTCATACTTCATACTTCATACTTCATTATTCCTAATTCCTAATTCCTGCTTCTTATCCCTCCCTATCCATCTTTGGTCTGGCCTCGCTGACCACGATCTTGCGGCCGTCCAGGTCTGAACCATTGAGTTTGGAGACGGATGATTCGGCTTCGCTGTCGGATGACATCTCCACAAAACCAAAGCCCTTGGAACGGCCGGACATCTTGTCCATGATAACACTGGCAGAGTCCACGGCACCTGCCCCTTCAAAATGCTTCTTCAGAGAAGCGTCTGTGGTTCCCCAAGCGAGGTTCCCTACAAAAAGTCTCTTTGACATTTATTTTCTCCGCAACGATCCTCTTTTTACAGAAAAAGCGCTAGCGGTATTCTCGTATTTTATGCTAACGCGTGCAAGAGACGAGAAAACTTACACCAGACTAGGATAGCATGATGACAAAATAGACGCAAACAAATCCTCCTACTTCCCTATATTATACAACTGCTTGATTCACCCCGTTAGAGGTCTCTCTGTCCTCCTTTTCTGGAAGCTATGTATCTTTTAATAGCCTCTATATACTCTTCGTACAAGGGGACAAACTCCTTGGCTGATTTGTAGAAAATAAAATTATCTTCGTCAAAATCGTATTCGTGTATTAAAATATTCCTAAGGTTACTGCTTTTAATAAAATCATTTAGAAGTTCATGCGACATGGTCTTTCATCATAATACGCTCTCGCAAACGTCTAAACTTCGCCGTATCCTCGTACTCTTTCAGAGCCCGGACTTTGAATCGTATAAAATCAAACATTTCTCCCTCCACCAGTTTTCCTTTTTTAGCCACTTCAAATTTTAAAAGCGGAGAAACTGAATAAAGGTCAACGATGTCGATCTTGTCTTCATTGATATTTAATTTTTTTGACAAAGATTCTCCTATATCTGTCCGCTCGGAAAGAGATAGGGGTCCACCAGAAAAAACAGCAAAATCAAAATCAGATGTGGCTGTCGCCCTGCCTTTGGCTTGAGAACCAAACGCAATGACAAGAGGTTTTTTCATTACCCCATTATATCACACAATTCCTACTTCCCCATCAAATACAACTGCTTGACCTCCGCGGCCGAGAGGGCGCGGGAGTAGATGCTTGCCCCGTATGGAGAAATCTGATTTCTCTCGTACTTGGGGCGGACTAAGGCACTGCCGGTGGTAATTCTGTTCAACTTCCATCACTACTCCCCCACCCTACCCCTGGTAATCGGTCCAAAGAAGCCGACGGCTGGGGTAATGCCTTTGGATATCTGGAATCTGATGACGGCTGATTGTGTGGCAGGGCCAAAGTAGAGGGTTTCGTTTCCTCTGGAACCAGGGCCTGCGGTGGAGACGGTGAATCCTTTGGCATTCAGTATTTGCTGGAGGGCTTTGACGTCAGGGCCAGTGGAGCCGAGGGAGAGGGAGCGGGTGAAGGCGTAGGTGATTGTTGCTTGGGTCTGTGCCGCGCAGCTGTAGCCTGTGGGACAGTTGATGGTGGGATTTTGGGGCACGGTGGGAGTGAGGGTGCCGGTGTGAGGGCGAGTGCGTCCTCCACTACTGCTCGAAGGTCCCGAGCTTGTCGAGGGACTACCCGTTGGAGGTTGCGGAGGTTCCGGCGCTACATACCCTTCCACTACTTCATAAGTGGAGAAGCCGCTGACCGTGAAGGAGAGAGTTTTAGCAACGGAGTCATAGGAGAGATTGGCGCAGACGGTGGCGGGACAAGCGTTGCCGTCCTTCAAAATCTTAGGAGTCCTGAAGGTGATGTCGTAGAGAGTAATGGTGGTTGTGGCCTCTTCGGCGAAGAGCGGGAGGTTGGCTGTGTTGACCGAGATTTTGTTTTTGGTAATGAGGAGATAGCTGTCAAAGTCCAGACGAGCGGTTGAGACAAGAGAAACGGCTCTGGGGTGGAGGTAGGAGAGCTTGCCGTGAGCGGCGCCGAGCTCCAAAGAGGAAACGGAATTGAGGTCAACATCGTCCAGATTGGGTCTAGTGGTGAAGGAGTCCATTCTGGGCTTGGGACAACCGACGCGGTTGACGAAGGAGCGCAGAGCGCCAGGAGTGTCGGGGCATTTGTCGCTTACATCTGGAATGCCGTCATTGTCGGTATCGGTGAGAGTGATGACGGCGGGAGAGACGGTGATACTGATGTCATCAGAGGCCGAAAGAGTTCCATCGCTCGCCGTCAGGCGGAAGACATAGTTGCCTGGAGTGGTGAAGGTGAGGGTGGGGTTTAGTATTGATGCGTTGGAGATTACCGCTGAAGGAGAGCCGGAGACTCTAGTCCAGGAGATGATTAGAGCTGGTTCGTCGTCTGTGGCTGTGCCAGAGAGAGTGGCTGTGGCGGGAAGGGTGATTGATTGGTTGTTGCCGGCGTTGACGGTTGGAGGACGATTGACATTAGTAACGGTGATGGAGACGGTTTCAGAGTCGGTGCCTCCTCTATTGTCGGAGACGGTGAAGGTTAGCGGGAAGGCGCCTGATTGGGTAAAGCTGGGAGTCCAGGAGAAGGTTCTGGTCGCAGGAGTAAATACTGCGCCGAGAGGCAGAGTGGCGGCAGTGTAGGAGAGAGTATCATTGTCGGGGTCAGAGCCAGAGACAGTGAAGGAGAGAGAGGAGTTTTCGTTGACTGATTTGGCTCCGATGGAGGCGAGGACTGGAGGACGGTTGACGGCATTAGAGACCGTTACGGTAATGGGAGTAGAAGTTCTGGTATTCCCCGCTATGTCTCTGGCTACGGCTGTGAGAGTGTGGGAATCGTTGGAAACGCCCGCGGTGTTCCAGTTGCCAGCATAGATGCTGGTGCCTGGATTTGGGGTGTTGAGTTCCAAGTCAATGTTCACTCCATCCATCTTGAACTGCACTCCAGCTATGCCTGAAGTGGTTTGGCTAGAGAAAGAGGGATCGGAAGCCGTGGCGGAGAGAGGGACGGTGCCAGAGACACTGGCGTTAGCGAGAGGAGCGGTGAGGGTGACTGTGGGAGGAGTGGTGTCTGGAGCAGTACCTCCTGACAGAGTAAAGGTGGCCGTCACTGATTTGGCACTAGTCATGGAGACGGTGCAGGTCAGTGATGCGCCAGAACAGGCTCCTCCCCAGGAGGTGAAGGTTGAACCCTGGGAGGGAGCGGCGGTGAGGGTAACCGAGGCGCCGCTTGAGATTCCTGATTGTGAACAACTAGAACCGCAGTTAATGGAGCCGCCGGTGACTGTTCCTTGGCCAGCGCCTTGTTTGGTAACCGAGAGAGCGTAGGTGGTGGGTCCGCAGTTAGTGGTGCAGCCGCCTCCAGTCGTGCCGTATTCTCCGTCTGGAACCGGCAGAGGAATCATGTTCTCCAAGTCCACTACCAGCGTGGCTTCGGGATTGTTGTTGAAGGAGATGACATCTACTGTGCCGTCGGGATTGGTGACGCGGGCGGTGTAGTCGTCAATTCTTTCAATCTTCGGGTCGGGCTTCCCTGCCGTCTTGTCTGCGGGGTTTTGGGGGTAGATGACGGTCATAAAGTGGTATTTCTCCTGCTTTTCTTTAGTATTGAACCACAGAGCGCTCGTGCGGAGATCCTGACCGGCGGGAAGATACGCCGCAGTTCCATATCGAAAGCCATTCTGATCGTTATTGAAATCTTCACCGGTGAAGGGATTTCTTTGACGATCATCGTACATGCGGTTGTCAATAGTAAGCGTGCTTGGGTCCTGTATCTGCTTGACGAATACCTTGACATCAGGCGGTGCTGACGGATCTGTCCAGGTAAACTGATTTCCCCCGCGCCAGAAATTCTTGTATAGACCGGTGAGACTTTTTGAATACGCCTGGAAATCCTTGAAGACCTTCTTCGTATTGCTCTTGTAGGTGAATGAAGCATCCGCCTCATCCAAATTGAAAACAGACAAATCGGGGTTGAGATAGGTATTTATGTCAAACCCGGGCTTCAGGATGTGGTAAAGCCATGAAAATGTCATCGGACGGGTGCTTTGGAGGTCATCATAGATGACGAAGTATTTGTTTTTGACAAACAAGAAATGTCTTCGGACTTTTTGCAGTCCAGCAAGCGGTGAGTTCGCGTAGTACGGAGCCGTCAGCGCATTGGCATTACCGGCAAAGTGGGATCCGTAGGCGGTCTCATAATCAGGCGCAATGGGATATCCATTGGTGCCATCAACGGCAATGTACACATAATTTCCATCTGAAGGAGCACATCCTTCCGCACCTCGACAGGCAAAGATCCTGTTGTAATAGGGATGGGTGGGAATTCTTGCGGTCATTTCTCCAAACCCGTTGACTAAGATGGAGTTTCTTTGCATCGGATGATACAGCCATGCAACATCAGTTTGGGTACTTTCACTTGTGCCACTTCCAGCAGTGATGGTGGTACCATATGCCCAAATGTCGTAGGACAAATCACTGTAGGCCGCATGACCTCCCACTCCGAGACCGCGGGGCTTTGCCTCAATGATATAGCCGACACCGTTCTTGAAACAGTTGGGTGTACTTTGTTGAGCTGAGCACCCAAGAGCATATCCATCAGTATTAAACACCGTATGGAGATCTGAAGTGTTGGCTGTTCCGGTGGGCTTGGGGAAAGCGAATTGGAGGGGTATATAATCAAAATTTCGTCCGTCTCCGTAGCCGTTCTCATCCATTGCCATGGAGGCCGAGTTGGTAAAACGCGCGACATCATTACGTACATGAGTAGCGTATACGGTATCTTTCGTATATCTGGCGAGCCACCCACCTCCCTGAACCGTAACCGAACCGGTATCCCCCCCTCCATAATCCGTCCACTGGTCGCCCCAGGTCAGAAGACCTACCGGAAGGAACTTGTCCCAATATTTTATGGTATCTTTCCAGAAAGGGTTGAGCTCAAAGTGGGCATCAGGCAAAGCAAGTGTTGCTATCATGTAATTCCTCACTACCCCGCCGCTCGCATTAGTAGCCAAGTGGTTCAGCGAATATCCGCTACCGGCATTAGGCGCTCCATCCGGACTGAAGGGATAGGTAATACCGATCATAAAGTTGCCGACCAGTTCCCAGAATTGCTTGCAAATGTCGCTGTCTGCATAGCACGCAAGAGCTGATGGAATACGCGAATACATATGCACCAGTCCATGACTATCTCCGCCAAGAAGGATGGAAGACCCTCCAACCGTCTTTCCATCTGGGTATGCCGTCTCAGGATCGCTGGTATCACAGCGTTCAGACACACCATCATACGTGTTATAGACAATTCCTCCCTGATACATTACCGTCTTCAAACTCGACTCTATGGCTTTACGGATTGTTACTTGGTCCGCATCACTCATGGCGGCAGGATCATTATAGAACCAGTCATACGCATAGGCGAGATCATTGAGCACATTGACCAGATTGTAATCTGCGACAATGTCGCGACAGACACCGCCATTCTGACTTCCTTTGTTTATATAATCTCGAGCCATTGAGGCGACAACTGCTCCGGGATTGCTTGCAATGATCTGATTTGCGAGAGCGCGTTCCACCACATTTGCACGCGGACTTGACGCAAGTTGCGAAACGAGAAGGGTTTTACCAATTTCAACGGCATTTAAACTCGTTGCTGTACGTCCAGTCCACCACGAACTAGCGATAGCAGCTTGGGCAGCAATCTTCATATAATTCCAGGAAGAAGTAATATTGGCATCACCGCTTCCGCCACTGATCCAAGTGTACAGATCATTGCGTGTTGATTCATTAATAAGAATATTTGGGTGCTGATCCAATGCCGCGGACATTTCTGTCCTACTCGCAAGCATTGAACGATCCCAGGAAACGGCACTGTTCGGCACAAAGAAGCTCCTCGTTGCAGACCATGCCCACGGCGAAGACGCCCAGCTGTCATCCTTGAGTGTCCAATGTATAGAGACGGTAGATGCATAGTTGGGTGAATTCGTATAGTGATCACTGGCATTTGCATCAAGCACAGCATCAGAGACATCATTCTTTGTTAGATTTTTAGGAAGAATATACCCGACCCTCCAGTAATAGGTTTTATTGGTTGGAAGTGGCGCGAGAAAATTATAAGAATTTGAGAGCGTGGTTACGTTCACGATGGGGTTTGTAAAAGAAGGATTATCAGCCACCTGAAAGACGAATTTATAAGGAGCCCAAGCCGAACATACGAAGTTATAACAAAGGAATGCAGAGGGACTGACCTGTGGCTTATACCTCCAACTAAAGCGTGGAGGATTGATATCAACAGTCTCTCCATCACCGGGCCTGAAGTTGGCAATGCCGCTATAAAGTGCTGATGTCGGGAATTCTTGCAGCGCTTCACTGCCAATCACCTGCGCGTTAGTTACGATAGGATTTCTGACTTGAAAGGAAATAGTGGTGTCTTGAGTATTTGGGTTCCCTGCCGTGTCTTGGCATCTGGTGTAATAGGTGTAGGTGCGACCGTTTTCTAGGTTAGAAACAGTGGTTGAATGAAGAGTATTGTTTGTATTGGTGAAAGTATTGGGAAGGTTGGCGTAGGAAGTGTTAGCTGTTGTGCCATACTTGCAGGTAGCAAATTCGTTGGTAGTTATGGTTAGAAAAGTTTGGGTGGTGTTGGGAGGAAAAGAAGAGACAGTGGTGTTGGTGACAGTGGGAGGAGTGGTGTCTTGTGTGATTTGAGGATTAACGGTAATGGTTACATCTTTAGTTGCAGTCAAAAGAGAATCAGAAACAGACAGACGAAGAATGTAGGTGCCTGATTGGGAGAATAGGGCTGTGGTGTTGGGAGAGGTTGGTGAAGAGAAAGTGACTGTGCCGGGGCCTGATTGCTTGGTCCATTGGTAAGAGAGAGTGGAGCCAGTGGGGAGACCGTCGTCAGTGGCAGTGGTAGTAAGAGAAGCTGTTGATGGCAAAGTAATGGTTTGGTTGGAGATGGGGGCTATGACAGGGGCTAGGTTTAGAGTTTCTCCTGGAGAGGTGACAGTAATGGTTTTGGTGGTGTTGGCTGTGGCTCCTTGATTGTCTATTACGGTGAGGGTGGCGGTGTAGGTTCCGGCTGAAGTGTAGGTGTGGGAGGTTGTTTGACTTGTGGCGGTGTTGGAAAAGGAAGCAGAGTCGCCAAAGTTCCAGGAGTAGGAAGAGATGGAGCCATCAGAGTCCTGTGAGGCAGAGGCGTCAAAAGAGACGGTGAGCGGGGCTTGGCCGTTTTGAGGGGTAGCGGAGA
>MHRM01000006.1:0-3519 GCA_001822575.1 Candidatus Taylorbacteria bacterium RIFCSPHIGHO2_02_FULL_44_12 | reverse complement strand
TGGGGGGTTGATTGGTGGGAGTGCCGCCACCAGAGCCGAGAGAGTAGAGCTCTTGGATTTCTGTGGCAGACAGCGCGCGATTGTAGATGCGGATGTCGTCGATGGAACCTGGAAAATAACCGTCATTAGAATCAGTTGTTCCTATCCTCACAGTATCGGTATTCGAAATAAGATTGCCAGTTAGGGCTTGCGGAGTACCTGTCTGGACCCCATCAAAATACATTCGATTATCAACGCCGTTGTAAACACCGACCACATGGTGCCAACTGGTGCCTACGCTTGTTAATATATTTCCCGTACTGGCAAATACAAGACTTGAAGCATAGAAATAGCAACCATAAGCTGCATTACCGCGACTCCAGAAACAAGCAAATGGTCCGCCTACACCATTATTCCATTTGCCAAAAATAAATTTATTTCCTGTTATCTCTGGGTCCTTGAGTTTGACCCACGCCGAGACGGTTAGTGCTGAAGCTCCGTCTATAGCATTGATGTCGCCAGCGTTTACAAAATCATCCACCCCGTCAAACTGCATCGCCCCACTCCCCACCTTGCTATCAGTCGTCCAAGTCGGCGGATTTGCGGCGGGTAGAAGCGTGCCGGTATTGTTGTTCCCACTGGAGTCCCCTGCCGTGGTTCCTGTTCCTTCATCAAAGGTGTAGTGAGCTACTAGGCCATTAGAAAGAGAAGCCGACACTTGAGCTAGTTGGGAGCGGGGGGAAACGGATGAAAAGACGTTGGAGATGGATTGGAAGAGAGAGTTGAGGAGGGAGAGGGTTTTGGGGCCTACCCTGCCCCAGCCGGTGGTTTGGGGGGTGCCTTGACAGATTATGCCCTGCTCGCATTGGAGGGCTCGAACAGCTGAAGCGGTCAGGGAGCCGTAGAGGGATGTCTCTCTTCCCGGGGAACCGGGGTCTGGGGAAGGAGCAATAGTTGCTCCTAGGGAGTTGAGGACTTTCTGGAGGAGGGTTACTTCTTCTCCTCTGTCTCCGGGGGAGAGGGGGCGGGTTAATGTTTGGGCTCTGGCTGTCAATACTGCTTGACTCAAGAGAAACAGCGAGAGGAGGGAGAGTAGGATGAGTTTTGATTTCATTGGGGTTATTGTAGCACTTGATGATTAAAGTTTCTAGAAGCGATAAGTGGATTGCCATAGGATTGCGTTATTGTATCACTTAAAAGAATGTTCATACATATGAAATCATCCGACAAAATCAAAAAGATTTTCCTTGGTAATGACTGCGTAGGTCGATTGCGGATAATTATCGGAAAAGACTTTTGGCGCCGAGAAACCGTTTCCTGACCACTTTATTTCATAAGCGGACAGAATGTTTCCGTTTTCTTCAAGATAATCAATTTCTCTGCCGTCAATCGTTCTCCAGAAATGGGAACTAATTGCCATACCCGAGAGATTATTCTTTTTCATCCTTTCTGAAATTACGAAATTCTCCCACATCGCTCCAATATCGTTGCGACTGTCAAAGGCGTTGAAATTATTGATGAGGGCATTTCTAATACCAAGATCATAAAAATAAATCTTTCTTAATCTGGTCAGCTCATTACGGGCATTCTTGTAATATGGCTTAAGGCGAAAAATAATAAAAGCTTGCTCTAGTATTTGTATGTATTTCTCCACCGTTCTTTTATTTATGCCCACAGTCAGCGCGAGTTCGTTATATGAGACCTCGTTTCCTATTTGCAGCGCCAGAGCCTTGAGCAATTTCTTGATACCTTCAGGATTTCTGATTGTGTCAATTTCCAAAATGTCTTTATAGAGATAACTTCTAGCTATTTCCTCTATATTTTTCCTTTCCTCGCGAGAATCTCCCAATACGACTCCGGGGTACATACCAAAAATCATTCTACTTTCAAACATTCTTTTAAATTCAACCGGAGAAGACAGACCCGTGCATTCCGCGACTGAAAGAGCGGGAAGAAAAAATTCTCTTTTTCGTCCTGTAAGGGGTTCAACAACTTTATTGGCAAGGTCAAATGATGAAGAACCTGTGGCGATGATCTGGATATCAGGAAAGGTGTCGAATGCGAGTTTGAGCGTCAATCCGATATTCTTCACTCTTTGAGCTTCATCAATGATGACCAAACGACTATTTCCAAAATATGCTTTTAGTTGCGTGGAGGTCTTGTCTGTAAGCGCGTCTTTAATATCCGGCTCATCGCAGTTTAAATATAGTGATTGATCTTTATATTTCTTTTGAATTTCTTTTACCAGAGTAGTTTTGCCTACTTGTCTTGCTCCATAAATCACGATCACCTTATTTTTGAAAAGGCCTTCTTCAATCGCTTTTTGTATATGTCTCTGTAATATCATATATGGTATATATTACCCTAAATATGGCTATATCAGGTTAACATAATACCTTTAAATAGGCAATATGGGGGTAAAGTAAACACATTAATGTTACCCTGTAAAATTCGCTCTGGGCGAAAGTTGCTTGGCAACTTTTTTACAGGGCCTACCCTGTGAAAAACGATTTGAGCCGTCTCCGTAAAGTCATTTTGCCGCGAAAAGTTTTTAGTGATTTATCACGCCTGCGAGCATCATCTTCATTTAAACATGCTTCATAATAAATAAGGTGTAACGGCCTCCGACTTTTCGTGGAAAATACTTCACCATTTTGGTGTTGCTCAAATCGTTTCTGTAAATTTTTTGTTGAGCCAGTATACAGATTATCATCTTTCTCACTTAACAAAACATATGTGTAAAAGAAATTCATGTTAAAAAATTTACAGAATTTCACAGGGCGAATTTCACAGGGCGCAACCACTTGACCTCATAGAATATCCAGTAAATCTTTTACTGAAATTTCCGCCTGGGCAAGAATTGACTTGAGAGTTTTGGGCGCCATGTCTCGCGAGTGAATAGGGATAACAATATGCAAATGGCGTTTGTTTGCATGACGAAGATTCAAATGGCTTCCGGACTGATGATGAATGTAAAAACCCGTCTTGAGAAAAACTTTCAGAAGTTTTCGGGGTGTCAGAACGGGTAATTTCGGCATATTTACGATCAGGAACTATACGGATACGGCAATTCTAAAACTGCCAACTTCCGTTTCCTGGAAAATCTTTTCTTTTGCTTTCTTCAATCCGCCTATATAACACTTAATGGCATCGCGAACCATCTTGGTTGCTTCTTCAAGTGTGCGACCCTCCGTTACAAGACCAGGCAAAGAAGGAACGGTTGCCGTATAGCCGTTAAGTTCATTCTTCGCGAAAAAGACAGTGAAATATTGATTGTTATTTTTATGAATACTCATACCACCATAATACCTGAAAATAAATAAAAAAACAATTCCCCATTCCCCCCCATTATTCCTTATTCATAATTCCTACACATATTACGTTTATGGGGATGTAGGAATCAGATCCCTACAAAACCTGTAGGGATCTGATTCCTACACTTTACTTCCCCATAAGATACACCCTGTGAAAAAGTTGCCAAGCAACTTTCGCCCAAGGCGAATTTCACAGGGTAGAACTACTTCACCTCCGCGGCCGTGA
>MHRM01000005.1 GCA_001822575.1 Candidatus Taylorbacteria bacterium RIFCSPHIGHO2_02_FULL_44_12 | reverse complement strand
GAAAAATACTCTTTTCATTAGGAGAAAAAGAAATCCGGCGCGCGCAAAATGAAAAGAGCAAAGAGTGTTTTTCTGTGGTGTGGCGAGCTTGTCGAGCGGTGGCGGGACTGGCTTCCTTAGTTAGGGGTTTGCTCAAAGAAAGTTCGAACTTCGTCCAAAAAACACCGCAAACATTACCAAGTTTGAACCGAAGCAAAATAAGGGTTTCTTGGTAAAATAAAGATTATGTCAAAATTACTAACTAAAAAAGAAGCTGTTGAGTATCTAGGTCTTGATGACAAGACTTTTGATAACTATTTCAAAAATGCGGCTGAATTTCCCTGCATCGATAGAAATGGTGGAAGAGGTCGCTTTTACTTTGATGAAGATGCTTTAAGAAAGTGGAAGGATAGTTTGGCATGGAGAACTGTTACTCTGGATAAAGAGGATTACGCTTTAGCACTTGATTTTGCATTGGCAATGCATTTTAGATCCTACGTACAATCAGATTTTGGTACAGGACGCCAACGGGAATTTGGTCAGAAAATTACAAATTGGGTAAAAGGGCAACTTGGTGAAATTGCTGTAAAGAAATTCTTAAAAAGAGAATTTAACCTAGAAATTGCACTCGATTTTAATATTCATGACGAAATAGTGCCACAAGACATTATTGGAGTCCTTGAAAAGGGTAAGATACGTCTGCCACAAATTGGCATTGGTATAAAGGCATCAAAGCCTAAAAATGCTTTTTTGATTCTTGGTGCAAATGAAATAAATATACCTACACGTAGATCAGATGTTTATATTTATGCTCGACCGAATATACCCGATGACCACCTTTTGCGTATTACAAAAAAGATGATTGTGGAGATAGTTAATAATCAGCCGCATTATTCCAATTATAAAGAACTGATCCCTGATTTTTCTGATATATCCTGTGAGATAGCTGGGTGGTGTTATTATTCAGAGCTAGAGGAAGTATCAAAAATACCAGGCCAAGAATTTGATGGTGGTACTCGTTTTGTGCGTGCTTCAGGCTTACTGAAAAAATCAAAAAAGGATTGGGAGGAACTTATAAAGCAACTGTAGTTTCCACTTCTAGTCCATCAAATAAACTTGATACCTCCTGCGCTTTAGTTTCTCCGTTGGTCATTTTTGATTCAACAGATTCATAAGGAATTCCTGCAAAAGTTTTTAATACTGCGGAAATTACCACCTGCGCTCCAACAGGAGGCACTGCCATACCAATTTGTTTTCTCGCACTTTCCTTTGAGCCTTCAAATACAAAATTATCAGGGAAAGATTGTAGTCGTGCTCTTTCTCTATTTGTGAGTGCTCGGTGTTCTGACCAATGATAAACATGGGTTCCACCTCCTCCACTTCCAGTGATCGTGTAGGATGGTTTTTTCGGATCTAGTCTTTTATAGATTTGACTCATTCGGGCACCTTTCACGTTTAATCTCAAATGTTGAGGTATCCCCTCATACCATGCATTTTCTCCGGCTGGAATATGCTTTAACCGTTCGACAACACCCGCGGACTGTTTGGTAAGTTCATGATTTTGTGCGTTGTCCGATATGCGTGGGTTTTCTATTGCTTCACGTGCACTTACATAATTATATTTTGTATTCGGGGCAGGAACTTTAAATCTCAAACCTAAGTCTTTTCTTATACCAATAATAACAATTCGGTGTCTTTGTTGTGGCACTCCGTATTCCTCAAACTTATACAAATGAGGCGTAAGAGTATAACCTTTTCCAGCTGAACCAAGGTCTTTTAGAATTTGCTTGAAAGCATTTCCGTCATTTGCACTTTGTAATCCGCTGACATTTTCTGCGATAAACCATTTTGGATTGTGGGTATTTATTGCCCTGACCCCATGAGAGTAGAGGGGGCCGAATTTTCCCTCAAATCCTTTTTGCTCACCAACGACACTAAAGTCATTACAAGGAAATCCAAAGGCAAGAACATCAAACCTCGGTACTTTTTTGAAATCTATTTCCTGAACAGGGGCGCAAACAACACTTTTTTCATTCCCGTTGTGAATATTACGGGCGTATGTTTTACAGGTATCAGCATCATAATCATTTGCCCAGACAGACTCGATACCATAAATCGTATCTTTATTTTCAGCAAAGGATCGGATTGCACCAAGAGCAAGTCCGCCGGGACCGGAAAATAATTCTGCTAATTTAAATTTTATCTCTTTTTTCTTCATAAGAAGTATGTTTATTATACCGCAGATAAGTTGAGGTTCATTAATCTAAAAGTCATAGCCTCTTCACTAACATGGTATTTGTCTGCTAAAAATTTAATTGTTGATTTTGTTAGATCGGTGTCTTTAAAACTTTTGACATCTTTTTCTAGAAGTTTCCGAGGCATTAATAATGCCGCTGCAAATTTATTTGCCTGTACTTCTTTCATACCTCTAGCAATATTTTTTTCATTGTCTCTAAATTCAACGAAAGTACCTTTCTGTGGATGAAGAAAAAAATGTCCTAGTTCATGTGCAATTGTAAAACGTTGTCTGACATCCGATTCGCTACTACTAATAGCCATAAACGCATTATTATCTTTCCTGTATAGCAAGCCAGAAAATTCTTTACTCGGAGCATATTTTATTAAGACATTTGCTTTTTTTGCTATCTCACAAACATTTACAGGTATGGAATCTGCACCATAGTAAGATAAAATTTTTTCTGTTTTTTCTTCAATGTTTTGCATAAAATTATTTTGTTACATCTTTCTTGAAAGCTTTTTTTGCAAATTCTGCGGCTTGTTTATTTTCAAGAGCAATAGTGTTTAAATCAGTTTGGCTGAGAGAGGTTGAGTCGGGAACATCTGGAAAAAATTCTTTCATCTCACAATGCAAGACACTTGCTATTTTCCAAAGTAATGTCGCATTTATATTATTCCTACCGTTCTCTATTTGGGTGAGTGCTACTCGACTTGTTCCCGTCTGTTCCGCAAGCCAACGAGCAGTCCTGTCCAAGCGTTTTCTTGCACGCTTGACCCTACCCCCAATGATTCTTTTAAGATCGTCATCGGATTCGACCTTCATTTCTATTTTACTACTTTTATTTTTTGGCATAAAGGTTAAAGGTGGAAAACGGGTAACATAAAGAATCACTATGTTACTTATAATAACATAGTGATTCGAAAAAACACAAGTCGAGATATTAAAAATTTGCCGCACCCTATGGCTTGGCGGTATAATTCATGTAGAAGTCCTTATAATAGGGACTTCTCGAGGAAGGTTATAGCATAGAAATACGGATGTCTTCCCGCTCCGGGTCGACTATGCCAGAAAGGCGAGAGCTTCAGTACCTCCAACTTATCACGGACCCACCTCGTCAGCAAATAACTTACTAACATGTCCAAAAACATACACATAACACACCGAGCGGATAAATCATGGGCTGTGGTACAGGCTGGAAGCAATTGGGCTATGGGTTTATACCCAACTCAAGAGCAAGCAATCCAGGTCGGTAGACCAATCGCACAAGTTAATCAAGTTGAATTGGTAATTCACGATCGAAAAAATCGCATACGCGATAAGGATAGCTACGGCAATGACCCACCAAACATTCGCGATACCAAGTTCTAGTTAGAAGAGAATCAAATTAGGCCTAAATCAATCCGCCGAGGGAAGTCGGCGGTTTTGATTTATATGGAGTAGTCAACTGCATTTTGCCCTTTATCTGATTTTGGCTTCGGTACCTCAAACCACTGTGGTGTTGCTTGAACATAGTTCGCAATTCACGTATGCTTTTATCGAGACATTTGAATTTGAGCCATATTTTCGGTTCAAACCTCCGGACATCGTCCCCGCTGATATATTTGGCTTTATTGAGCCATTAAATAAATAGGTCGTAAGGGACTTTCGAACCCAATTGTTGAACTTAAGGTGCAACATGAATGATTGTCAACAGAATCGTATGTGATAGTATAAACAATATGAAAAATACCATGCAAAAGGGCTCGGTTCGTAATATTATCTTCAAGGAAGATAATGTGTGGTACGCCGTTGCGCTCGAGTTTAGTATTGTAATCGAAGGAGATAGCCCAGAAGTAGCCTCCTTCAATCTTCAGGAAGCGATTGTTGGTTATTTAGAATCTCTCCGAAACAGTATGGTTGGCGGTCTTCGGACTGACGCTATTTTGAATCAAATGCCTGATCCAGAGTATGAGACTTTGTGGCAAGCATTAGAGGAAAACAAACCGATACCTTCTCCTTATCAGATTCATTCATTCGGTAGATTGCTCTTGCCGGCATAAACTAGATGCCGCATGATATTAGGAATTGGACATTTGCTGATGTTGTCAAGTTTCTCAAGAAACACGACTTTGTTTACAACTACGCCAGAGGAAGCCATCATTTCTACATAGGATTTCAAGGTGGCGTATCGAGGTAAGTTCTCGTGCCATTTCATGGAAAGAAGTCTATCAATCCAAGAACGATGAAATCTATCATCCTCCAATCCGGTATTCCTCAGGGAAAGTGGATAGAATTATAAACGAAGCTGATTTTGGGCCAAATAGGTTCCAACTTCATCCCATCGTCTCCGCCAGTAGTTTTGAAAAGTGAGCAACAAAATTTCCTTTTGTGCTACATTTCAAAACGGAAAAGTGATAAAATATAAGAACACTAGAGGGATTAGAACTTTATGAAAATTTACTTTGCGGGATCAATACGAGGCGGACGGGATGATATGCAATTATATTTGCAGATTATTGATTTGCTTAGCAACTTCGGAAAAGTTCTGACGGAACATATCGGTGACCAAACCCTTTCAGTTTTAGGAGAGGATGGTCCTACTGATGGATACATCTATAAACGTGATATGGAATGGTTGAATGAAGCAGATGTAGTAGTCGCTGAAGTGACTACTCCAAGCTTAGGCGTAGGGTATGAATTGGGTAAAGCTGAAGGAAAGAAACCCTTACTGTGTATTTTTAGAAAACAAGAAGGAAGAAGGGTGTCCGCTATGATAAGCGGTAATAAGAATTTTCAAGTTAAAAACTATAAGGAGCTATCTGATTTGAACCAAATATTCAAAGACTTCTTTGAAGTAAATCAAATATAATAATTCGGATATTTTATGGCAAAGTCTAAATCCATTAAAAAAATACTCGCATCTCACCAGAACGTCTGAAGGAACTTCGTTGCGCTATCCTCATATCTTCTACAGGTGCATCCACTCGTCTTGCGGGTTCAAAGTTCTCCGATAAAGAAGTAGAGAAAGTCATAAACGAAAGTAAACGATTATAAATGTATGGGTAGAAAATTATTTTTTAATCCTGAAGGTGTAGACCCTAAAGTTATAGAGGAATATGGTCGATTGATTGCAACACTTTCCTTACTCGAATGGTTTTTACAAGAAGCAATTATTCTCATAATTCTCAAAAGAAAGTTTGATCCTGCACAAAAAGGAGATGTGATCCTCGCCGATCAAATATTCAGCCTCAGCTTTGCAAAAAAGCTAAGCATGGTGCAGAAACATGACCTTTTGAGCGAGAATCTGAGCAAAAACCTCGATACTATCCGCCGAAGAAGAAATCTATTTGTACACGGCATAGGTATCAAACTAGAGGACGGGTTTTATCTACAAATTCTTGGCAAGACAGAAAAAGAAGCATATACCCAAGAGAATATTTCTGGTTTCAAAGATTTTGTTGAAGATGTAGGTGGAAACCTACTAGATGAATTCGAGAGACATGGTTTTAATCTTGCAGGAGATAAGGTTGCCCCTCAGTAAACCTTACGAGCAAAGACCGGAATATCGAAAAAATTGGGATTTTCCTTGTAGATTCGTCTCAAATCCCTTACAATTTTATCAACACTTCTGAAATCAAGTCGCTTCAGTTCTAATTTCGGGACATCGCCTCCGCTGAAATGTATCCCAGATTACCAAGTTTGAACCAAAACAAAAGAAAGGTTCTTTGGTAATATGAATAATATGGAAAAGAAAAACTTACCCAAAATAATACTTATCCTCGCTATCGGGGTTTTTATTGGCTACATTATTTCTAATATCACAACACTATCTATTAATGAGTTGAAAACTCCATCTGCTAGTTACGTTGGAGAGGATAAAGATGTGGCGTTTGCAAACAACCTTGGACTTGCCTCTTTTGACGGAGCGTGGATTGTCGTTTCGGGCGGTGAGATGGTCAATGATGTAAATAGTGTTGCTGTTGATTGTTGGCTAGAAAACAAAATTTGTAATGTTGCCCAAGCGGATGTGGTTTTCGATGATATGTTTTCAAACGACATTTTCTACTACGACATAACAGAATGGTCACAATCAGGTCAAATTACCGCTATAAGTAGTTCGTTGTGTGAAGACCAGATTCTAAAAGCTGACATAAAAACAAAAGTTGTAACATTAACGGAAGCAAGAAAAGATAACGCAGATAAAACAATGTGTGTACAAAGTGGCGAGCCAATGGTTTTAAAACTTGGCCAAAGAGGATATTAAATTTATGAAAAATTTTATTAAACAAAACTGGTCTAAAATCTCTCTTGTTCTATTAGTCGGTCTCTTAATTTTTTCTTTTACTAATAAAGGTAATATAAGCACAAAAGAGGTCAAAAAATCGTTTATAAAAAATGATGTTTCATCTGCCATCCAAATAACTTGTACTTACCCTCAAGTTTTGAATGCTAATTACCTTAATGACGAGATTTCTCATAATATACCCCAACCAGAGACAAATCCTATAATTTTTACTTTTTCAAAACTTGATGATCCTAAGGTAGGACAATTAAGTTATATAGATTCCACACGATCTATTACTAATGTTCCGATTTATAAAATAACAAATGATTCAGAGAAACTTGTTTATCTCGATGGGACTGGTGAAAATTATTTATCAACCCACACAATCTATAAAAATGTTGGAGTTTCTACATACACAAAGACGGTAAGCATACTTGGAATTCCATCGGGAACTTTAGCGATAGGGAGCTGTGTTGGATATTAAGATTACTACAAAGTAAATGATCCGAAATGGAAAATAAAAGAAATTATAGTTCAATAATCGTAATCATTTTTATCATCGTTGGGATTTATTTCTTTTGGGGTGAAAAGGATACATGGCTAGGTTTTTATTATCCTGACAGTTGTTTAACTTGCACAGACCAATATATTTATAGCCCACAATTTGACGACCGCGCTTCATGCCTCGCTTGGGCTACAAACCTCAAACAGCAACGAAATAATCCCAGCGACGATTTTGAGTGTGGAAAAAATTGTAAAGTACCAGATAGTCCAGACGGGTTGTATGTGTGTGATGAGACGGTAGATTACTAATTTATATGACGACTGATTCCCTCATCACACTACATCGTTATTATATCTGGGCTAACAAACTGCGTGCAGACTTTCAGAATATTCTGAAAAATAAGAATAAGATTTCTAAGGCAGGATATGAAATTGAATCTTTGATGTATATGTCGCTATGGTATGGAATGTTGTATGTAGTAATTGAGGGTTGGCAAAACTTAAAATTAAAAGACGAAGTTATAGATAGTTTATTAAAATCAAAATACACAAACTTACTCAAACGATACAGGAATGGAGTTTTTCATTTCCAGAAAAAATATAAAGACGAAAGGTTTGATGATTTAGATAAAGAAAAAGACGCGGTTGAATGGATAGTTGATTTGAACAAAGAATTGGGCAGATTTTTTCTGGAAAAGTTGAAAAACTAATTTATTAGTCCGCCAGAATTTCGCCAAAACAAAAAGCCGAAGCCCGCGCGGATTCCTCCCCAGACCCCTCCTCTGCGCGGGCGAGTCCATCACCCCGCCTCCTTTGCCCCAGATATATTGTGGCGGGGGGCAGTTCAGATTTCTTCATCAGGATTGGTTTCAAAAAAGGTTCGAATTTTGTACAATGAATACCGCCATATGTGTGTGCACCCAGCATATTGACTTCTAAACCCTTATTGTATAGACTAACAGTATAAGTAAATAGATTATGGGTGTAGGTTTCTTGTCTATGACCCATACAGAGGCGATTGCCCTAAAAAGCAGTCGCTTTTCTGTTTATACTAGACACGCTCAAATACATGGAAATGGGCATGAGTATTTTCTGTAAAATCTTGAGCTAGTGTTTTAACCTTGAAAGTGTCCCTTAATTTTTTAACAAGTATTTCTTTCTTCTTTTCCATAGCCGGAGAAACCATATCAAACCTCTTTTTATAATCGTACATAACTGCACCAAGGAGTAGGTCGGAAAGTTGCATGAGAAAATTTGAATGGGATTCAATACTGAACGCTCCGAAAATTGAGTCGAAATCTAGGATTGGATCTTTCAAGACTTCAGTACGTAATTTACTCAAAAGTGTATCTTCAAGTGACAATGGCTTGTTTTGAGGTCTTGATATTTCATCGACGACAATGCAGAGACTATCATCAGGAAGATTTTTCATTTCTTTGACGATGAGCATGGCTGCATATTTTGTGTATGTTTCCCATGTATCCTCAATTTCTTTTTCATTGAATCCAGCCTTATGCTTGTCTATGATCATGGCAGAAAATCTATTATCCTTGTCGGACAAGAATACATCTATCATGCGCTCATAGTACATCTGTGTAGATGGTCTCACAGTATCAAATTTCATCTCAAACTTTGTGCTATTTCGGAGTATTTGTATTACTTCATCCTTTTTTGACTGTAAAAGTAGACTCTCAATCTTCTCATTCTTTGATTGTTGAACTTTTTGTTTTGCCGGCTGGCTATTCTTACTCAATTTATCACCCATATCGCCAACATTTTTCACTATCAAAAGACCAGTCCCGAAAAATCGATCTTGTTTAATTATTCCACTCGAATCTATGAAGCAAAATTTATTCATTGCGAGGCATTATATCAAAAAATCATTTGGTAATCATTTTTTATCACACAAATCCTCCCGCGAGGACGTGCGGAAACAGCTCGCCCCACACTACGATCTTCCGCATCGTCCGAGCACCACAAGGGCATGACAAAAAAAAGAAAGAGACAGTAGGAAGGCGGCACGGCATTCCTCCCCTAAAACCCCTCCTGCCGTGCCGCCTGACTTCCTTAATTTTGAGGATGTTCGGCGAAAAAAGTTCGAACTTCAAGTAAAAACTGCCGCCAGTGAAAAGTAGCTGTAAAATTCCCTTATTTTACGCTACGATTCAAGACGGAAAAGTGATAAAATGAGTTGGCCCTAAAGGAATTCAAACTATGAAAGTATTTATAGAAAACGAAGCCGGCACTGATCAGAAAAATTTATATAACGAGAAAACTCTCGAATATAAGAAGACTGTTACCGTGTCTAGAAAATATCCGTTTCCTTATGGATTTATTCTCGGAACTACCAGTGAAGATGGTGACAATTTAGATTGTTTTTTAATTACTGAAAAGAAATTCAAAACAGGAGATATTATTGAATGTGAGTCGATCGGAATCATGGAGCAGATCGAGGATGGCAAAGAAGATCATAATATCCTTGCAAAGTTGGTGGGTGAAGGAACTTCAATCGATGAAAAGACCAAGGAAGACCTGACAGAATTTGTATCACACGTTTGTGATCATCGGGTAGGGAAGGTTGTTAAAGTTGGTCTATTTTTAGGTAAACAAGAGGCGGAAGAATACATTAGCAAATGCTTAGATTAAACTTACGGCTATATGTGATGTAGTAGATTGTAACGGATTATAGCCGCAAATCTCATATACGGCATATGTCGGATTGTATGGGATTATATGTGCAAATTTAATAAACCTTGCGAGCAAAGATCGGAATATCAAACAAGGCAGGATTTTCTTTGTAGATTCGCCTTAAATCTCGCACAATCTTATCAACGCTCCTGAAATTAAGCCGCCTCGGTTCTAATTTTGGGACATCGCCTCCGCAATTGTAAGAATATACCCACCTCCCCCACACTTTGATATGATGGTCTGGTAAAGGATACAATTGACGAATCTTCAGCACGCCACTTTAATAGCCTCTACTGGCTCATCCCTATAGATCTGTCGCAAAATGCTTCCTTTTGTTTTTTGAATTTTAGATATAGAATAAGATTATTACCATTAATCAAAATCATATGGAACTACGCACATATCTTCGATTCAATGATGGCAGATGTCGGGAAGCCATGAATTTTTACAAGGAATGCTTCGGCGGTGAACTTACCTTCCAAACGGCAGGCGAATCCCCTATGGCCAATGAGATTCCTCCGGAATCTCATGACAAAATTATGGAGTCCTGCTTGAAAATCGGCCGCTTTGAAATTTACGGTTCAGACATGTTCCGGGACAAGGCAACAGTCGGAGATAATTTCAGCATGCGTGTAAAAGTTGACAGCGAAAAAGAGCTTAATTCCCTTTTCGGTAAGCTCGCTTTGGGTGGTGAGATATTCATGAAGCCCGAAAAAATGTCTTGGGGGGAAATTCATGGAATGGTCACCGATAAATATGGGATAGAATGGGGAGTGGTGACATCTAATGTTAATTAAAAAAATCTATGACAAAAGGACAATATGTTGATGGATTCGTACTATCGATCCCAAAAAAGAATACGGCGAGATATAAGAAGATGGCGCGAGAAGCCTGTGAGGTATGGAAAAAATTTGGCGCGCTCGATTACAAAGAATGCATCATAAATGACCCGAAGCCAAAGTCAGTTACCTTTACATTCTTCAAAATGGCAAAACCAAAGCCAGGGGAAGTCGTATGGTTCTCATTCATTGTCTACAAATCCCGCAAACATCGAGATGTAGTGAATAAGAAGGTGATGAGCTATTTCGACAAAAAATACAGTAAAGATGATATAAAAATGCCTTTCGACATGAAGCGATTTGCCTATGGTGGATTCAAAGTCGAGGTAGGGATGTAAAGTTATTACTCAAGATACCCAACGCAAAGGATGTTATCAAAGGCCCATCTATCGTGGCAATCAAAGATCTCTTGAATAGATGAAGCGGTCGCGATATCATGGGGCTATGAATATGATCACCGATAGACAGAGCATAGAGGATGTTTTTGAACGGGGGACCGTGGTTGAGGTTTTTCCTTCCAAGCAGGAATTGATCGAAGAATTGGTGGGAGGGAAGAGGCTCAAAATCTACATAGGCCTTGATCCGACTGCTCCAGCTCTCCATCTCGGTCACGCCAAGAATTTGATCTTCCTAGAAGATCTCCGCCAGCTTGGCCACGAAGTAATCGTATTGTTCGGAGATTTTACCGCCCAGATAGGCGATCCTTCGGACAAGGGGGCCGTCAGGAAACAGCTGACTGTCGAGGAGGTCAAAAACAATCTAGCTCACTGGATGGGCGATATCGGTAGATTGGTAGATTTTGAAACTAGAGACAACCCCGCCGTGGTCAAATACAATTCCGAGTGGTTATCAAAGCTCAACTTTGAAGACATTGTTTCTCTGGCTTCAAACTTCACTGTTCAACAGATGCTGGAGCGTGATATGTTTGAGAAGCGCATCAAGGAAGGCACGCCTATACATCTTCACGAATTCCTCTATCCACTGATGCAGGGCTATGACAGCGTGGCTATGGATGTAGACGCCGAGCTTTGTGGCACAGATCAAATATTTAACGCTATGGCAGGCAGGACGCTCCTGAAAAGACTCAAAGATAAAGACAAATTTGTGATCGCTCTGAACCTTCTTGCAAACCCAGCCACAGGAGAGCTTATGTCCAAGTCAAACGGAACCGGAGTTTTCATCAACCTTCCGCCAAATGAACTCTTCGGGGCTATAATGGCTTTGCCTGATCCGATGATTGAGCCTTTGTTCATCAATTGCACACGGATACCGCTATCCGAAAAAGAGACCATCATGTCCCAGGGACCACGCGAAGCCAAGGCCAGGATCGCTTTTGAGATCGTCAAGAAACTCCATGGGGAAGATGTCGCCAAAGTGGCCGAAGATGCCTTTGATGAGATCTTCGCCAAGAAAGGCGTGCCAGATGATGCTCCGGAAATTGCCTTGGGCAAGAATGATTCTCTGGCCGATGTTTTGGTTGCGGCCAAGATCGTAGTTTCCAAAGCCGACTGGCGGCGATTGGTGGCTGACGGAGCGATTCGGACAGCCGACAATGACAAAATTTCCGACCCGAACTTTTTGGTTACCAAGAATATTGTTCTCAAGGTGGGAAAAAGGAGATTCGTGAAGATTGTCAGGAAATAGTGTTGTAATAAAGTCCACCACAACAATACCGCACTTCCTTGTGAAGACATTGCCAGCGGCCTCATACCACAGAATCTAGACTTTAGATCTAAATATTTGCATTTAGATGAGTCTTCACAAGGAAGTGCGGTATTGTTGTGGGGACTGTTTCAATGTGCTAACGAAAGACCATAAACTTTTGCAATTTCAGCCCCCTTCAGAGTTTCCACAGCTTCATTCATGGTACTGCCTGTGGTAATGACATCGTCAATAATTATGAATGTTTTTTCTTTGAAAGTTTCTGTCAATTTTGAATCAGTGAAAAATACCCCTTTTGGGCCCAACAATCTCTCGGCTTTGTTTTTGAGGGTCTGGCGGTTGACATGACGAACTCTAGATAATAATTCCGGTTTGATCAAAAGCCGGCCATTCGCATCTAACTTTTTCATTTCTTCTGCGATGAGCTCGCATTGATTGAAGCCCCTTTCTTTTCTTCGGCGGCCGCTGATAGGCATAGGAACGATGACGATCTGATCATTCAAGTCAAAAGAATCCAGGGAAGTGAGAATCTGGTATAAGGCATAACCTCCGATGATTGTCGCTTGAGAAGAGCGTTTGTATTTGATCTGCCAAACCAGTCGCGAGACTCGCTCGTCCTTGTAGGCGAAGACTGACCAAGCATTATTGATAGGCAGAGGCGGAGCCTTGGGAAAGATCTCATATGCTTGGGCGGGTTCAAGTGTTCGCAAACCTTTTTCTATGATTGACACTGGAAATACGGCATCCAAAAGCAAATTCCAGGTTTTATAAATAATATTCATGATATATAATGAAGTCATGGCTTCAATCGGCTCACTATTATCTGCCTTTTTCAAAAAGGAATCTAGTGTTCTTGGCATAGATATTGGTTCCTCCGCTATCAAGATAGTCCAGATCAAAAAAAAGCATGGCAAAGCCTTCTTGGAAACATATGGCGAATTGGCTCTCGGTCCTTACGCCGGGATAGAAGTGGGCCGATCCACCAATATGCCAGGAGACAAGATGATTCAAGCCGTCAAAGATATTCTCCGTGAAGCCAAGACAACTACCATATCTTCTGGAGTGGCTTTGCCTCTATCTTCAAGCCTAATTACTTTCATCTCCATCCCATATGTGCCGGAAAAGCAAGTTGGCAATGTCGTGGCCATTGAAGCCCGTAAATACATTCCCGTGCCTTTGAGCGAGGTTCTTCTGGACTGGTCCATCGTGCCTCGCGAAGACGCTTATTCCACCTCCGAAAATACTCCACCCGAAAAGCAGGGCTATGATGTATTGGTGGTGGCTATTCATAATGAATATTTGACCAGCTATCAAAATATAGTTACCGGTAGCGGCCTGGTTCCGAGTTTCTATGAAATAGAGATATTCAGTTGTGTTCGGGCCGTGGTTGATCCTGGTGTTGGGACTACTATGGTCATAGACATGGGCGCTCGCTCAACCAAGCTATACATAGTAGAGCGCGGGGTTTTGCGCTCGTCGCATATTATCAACCGTGGCGGTCAGGATATCACCCTGGCTTTGTCCAAGGCTTTGAGTATCAGCGTCATTGAAGCCGAAAACATGAAGCGTGTTTATGGTCTCAAGGGTGGTCCGGAATACAAAGAATTGACCGAGATCATCACTCTAAATCTTGACTATGTTTTTTATGAAGCCAATTCCGCTCTTCTCTCTTACCAGAAAAAGTACGCCAAGAATATTAGCAAAGTCATTCTGACTGGTGGAGGAGTCCTGCTCAAAGGTTTTACCGATATTGCCAAAATCAGTTTTCAGACTGATGTTATATATGCCGATCCTTTTGGTAAGCTGGAAACTCCGGCCTTCTTGACCGAAGAATTTGCTCAAGCTGGGCCTGAATTTGCCGTAGCTATCGGGGCGGCCCTGCGTAAACTTTCAGAGCTTGAATGATAATTCTGTGTTGATATAGTGTCAGCCGCCCTGTCCTCACTTATCCTCTGAACCCTCTTCGCAGACGCCGTGGAGATAGAGATTGAATCATAACAACCAGACGGCGGCGAGAAAAGACGACCGAGCCCGACTGTTCTCTTGTAGAGGGCGAGGGCGATCGTGGGTGAGGAGGATAAGTGAGGACAGGGCGGCTGATACTTACTTATGCACAGCGGTTTTTCTGACTTATTGCTATAATGAACTTGAATGGACCCCAAATTTCAAACATCATTTATTCCCAAAAAACCTATTTCTCCGCCAGGAGGTATAGTTGGAGCTTCGTCTCCACATAGGCATGGCGGCAGTTTCTTTATGGGTTTGTCTGTGATTGTTTTTATTTTTTCTCTGACACTGGCTGGAGGTGGTTATGCTTGGAAGTACTATCTCCTCTCCGCCCAAGAAACATACAAAGAGCAGTTGGCCGAAAGAGAGCGCCAGTTCAATATTGATCTCATAGAGCATCTGAAACAGGTGAATATCAAAGTAGATTTGGCCAAACAGATCCTGTACAATCATCTAGCTATATCCCAGATATTTGACATTATTTCCCGCCTTACTATTGAGAATGTCAGATTTTTGAGCTTGGAAGTCTCGGCCGCCCCAAATCAGACCGACGGCCTGAAGATTTCCATGAATGGTTATGGGACTAGTTTGAGCGCCGTGGCTTTCCAGTCCGATGTTTTGGGTCAGCTTGAACAATATGGCTTGCGCAAGGTCGTCAAAAATCCGATCCTTTCAAATCCCACTCTTGATCCCAATGGCACAGTTTCTTTTGGATTTTCAGCCAGTATAGATTCTGCTAGTTTGTCATACCAAAAACTAATTAACTCTACTAACGCCACATCAACACAACCATGAATCGTAATGCCATGGCAATCATTCTTATTATCTTGGCGCTGGGCGTCTACTTTACTTTTACCAAAAGTCTTTTGACTGAAACCAGCGCCATTCGCGCCACAAACAAACAATATACTGCCGCTATTGCCAATGCCGAGCAGTTGATCAAAGTCCGGGACAACATACTCAAACAATGGAGAAATATTTCTTCGGAAGATCAGGAGAGGCTGGACAAGATGATCCCCAATACCGTTGACAATATTCGTCTGATCATTGATCTCAACAGCGTTGCTTTGCGACACGGTTTTTCTCTTCGCAATATCAAAGCCACAGCCGCTCAAAGTGTTTCTAGACCGACACAGAGCTTGCCTACAGCCGCTACGGCCGCCGCTGAGACTGGGGCGGTGGCAGTGACAACTATAATAGCTACCCCAACTCTTGATACCGTTTCTGTGTCATTTGGAGTGACAGCCCCATATTTGCAATTTTTGAGTTTTCTCCAAGACTTGGAGGCCGACTTGCGTATCATGGATATCACCCATCTTTCCGTTACCGCCAATGATACCGGGGTTTATGACTTTGGAGTTGGGATAAAAACCTATTGGCTTCGCCAATAATTTCATTATGAACATGAACACCAAACACACTTCAAAAAAGAATCTCATTCTCGGAGCGGCTATTGTCGTTATTGTGACAGTGGCCATGTTTTACTTTTTTGGAAAAGGACCAGCCGAGGATACATCTCTTTTGAAAGCTGAACCTAGTTCCGAAGCGGCCATGGTCGGGGCTCGAGTCTTGAGTCTCTTGACCCAGATCAAATCTCTTCAGATAGATACCGATCTCTTCCTTGATCCGGCCTATAGGACTTTGCGCGATTATTCTGTGGTTGTGCCACCACAAAATGTCGGCCGACCAAATCCATTCGCCCCTCTTTCGAGCAACGCCAGATCCTCTTCCGCGACGACCTCTTCTGGTCGTTAATCAATATAGTTTATGTCCGTATTAGATATACTCTTGCAAAAGCATCTCATCTCCAAAGATGATATCCGTGAAGTGCGCAAGCAGACCGGAGCTGGGACTTCTCTGGAAGAAGCCTTGATTTCTCGCGGAGTCAAGTTGGAAGATATCATCACTGCTCGGGGAGAATTTCTGAATATGCCCGTCCGATCTCTTTCCGACAGCCAGGTCCCTTTTGAGGCTTTGGATTATGTTCCAGAAGAATCAGCCCTCCACTATCGTTTTGCTCCTGTGGGCCTCAAGGATGGCACTCTGGAGATTGGTATCGTTGATCCAGACAATATGGAGGCTCGTGACGCCTTGAATTTCTTGGTGGCCAAAAAGAACATTCCCTACAAACTATATTTGATCACCCTAGACGATTTTCAAAAGATAATAGAAATGTACAAAGGCCTGACTGGCGAAGTCACCAAGGCTCTGTCCGAACTGGAGACGGAGTTGTCTATAGAGTCAGACACCATATTGCCGGAAAAACAAGATTCCAAAAACAGCGCCAAAGAAGAAACAGCTCTTATAGAAGATGCTCCAGTAGTCAAGATTGTGGCCACAATCGTCCGCTATGCGGTAGAAGGCGAAGCATCCGATGTTCACATAGAACATGTTAGAGACAAAGTTAGAGTCCGTTTTCGTGTTGACGGAATTCTGAACACCAGTCTAGTCTTGCCTCCACAGGTCCATTCGGCCGTGGTTGCCAGGATCAAGGTCCTTTCCAACATGCGCTTGGATGAAAAGCGCAAACCGCAGGATGGACGCTTCTCGGCCCGGATAGATGGCCGAAGAATAGATTTCCGAGTTTCAACATTTCCGGCTTATTATGGCGAAAAAGTAGAAATGCGGATTTTGGATCAGGCCAAGGGAGTGCGTCTCTTGGATGATATGAATCTTTCGGCTCGCAATCTGACCATGTTGCGTGAGGCCATTGCCAAACCATACGGGATGATACTGATTACAGGGCCGACTGGTTCCGGCAAATCCACCACCCTTTATTCCATTTTGAATGAAATTGATCGCGAAAGTTACAATGTTTTGTCACTTGAAGATCCCGTGGAATACAGCATAGAAGGTGTCAGCCAGTCCCAGGTTCGTCCGGAGATCGGTTATTCATTCGCGGCCGGTCTTCGCACTACTCTGCGCCAGGATCCGGACATCATCATGGTCGGTGAGATCCGCGACAAAGAAACAGCCCAGTTGGCAGTTCAAGCCGCCTTGACCGGACACTTGGTCTTTTCAACCCTTCATACAAACAATTCCGCCGGAGTTATTCCGAGATTGATTGACATGGGAGTGGATCCATACCTTATAGCTCCGACTCTGATTTTGGCCGTGGCCCAAAGGCTGGTAGGGGTGATCGGACCAAATTCTGGCGAAACTATTCCTGTTGAAGGCAGTATCAAGGCTATGATAGACCGTGAATTTGCCGATCTGCCGGCCGAATACAAAAAAGACATACCATTTTCGGACACGGTCTTGAAGATCAAACCGACACCGGAATGCCCCAAGGGCACCCGTGGCAGGATGGCAGTATTTGAAATGTTCACAATGGACAAAGAGATAGAACAGATCATCCTCAAAAATCCGGTTGAAACCGAAATCCGTCGGATCGCTCGGGCCAAGGGGATGTTATCTATCCGTGAAGACGCCATTATCAAGGCTTTCAAGAAGATGATACCTTTTGAGGAGGTGAATAAATTGTGATAAGAGTATATAATATATGCTATGAGTCAAGCATCTTCACAAACAAAAAAGATCTTATTATTGGATGATGATAAATTCTTGCTGGATATGTATTCCATAAAGTTCTCCGGAGCCGGCTACGAGGTCAAAACGGCCGATGCCTCGGATGTGGCTCTTAAGATCCTCCGGGACGGATACGATCCCACGGTCATGCTGGTTGACATTCTGATGCCAAAAAATGTCGGTGGTCTGGAATTCTTAGATCAGGTTCGGACGGAAAAATTGGCTCCTCACGCCACCACTATCATCCTGACAAATCAAGGTTCTTCGGAAGATGTTGGCCAGGCCAAGAAGCTAAATGTTGACGGCTATATCGTCAAGGCTACCACTATCCCCTCAGATGTTCTCAAAGAAGTAGAAAATATCCAGACCAGCCGAAAATCCTGATCAAAACTATATTCAATTCATGGACTATAAAAAAGAAATCAATGAAATGGTAGACCTGATCCTGAAGGAAGGGGCTTCAGATTTGCATCTTTCGGCCGGTCGGCCGCCTGTGATCCGGGTGGTTGGTAATCTTATTCCATTGGTCAAAAAAGCAGTTCTCTCCGAAAATGACATAAAGGGTTTTCTCAATATATTCTTGAGTAGTGACAATAAAGAATTACTTGAAAAGAAAAAGAATGCCGATTTTTCTTACAGCCTGACGGATGCCAGATTCCGTGGCAATGCATATTATCATCAAGGCAAACCAGCTGTGGCCCTGCGCCTCATTCCACGAGTTATTCGTCTTTTGCCTGATCTTCATCTGCCACCGATTTTGGAGACTTTTACTCGCAAACCTCAAGGTTTCTTTTTGGTGGTCGGACCGATCGGTCAAGGCAAGACCACGACTCTGGCCGCTCTGATTGAAATGATCAATCAGACACGGGCCGAACATATTCTAACTATTGAAGATCCGATAGAATATCTTTTTGAATCCAAAAAATCAATCATAGATCAGCGCGAGGTCCGTCTGGACACGCCGGATTTCCATGATGCTCTGGTGGCCATGTTCCGCGAAGACATAGATGTTTGCATGGTCGGAGAAATGCGCGATATCAATACTATAGGCACGGCCGTTACAGCGGCCGAAACTGGCCATTTGATCTTTTCCACTCTTCATACCAACAATGCCGCCCAAACGATCAATAGGATTATTGACTCATTCCCGTCCAATCAACAAGACCAGATCCGTATCCAGCTGGCCGGGTCCATGACGGGGATATTTTCTCAAAGGCTGATCCCTAGGATTTCTGGAGGGTTGATTCCGGCCTTTGAACTTCTGATCAACAACAATGCCGTCTCCAACCTTATTCGGGAAAAGCGCATTCACGAAATAAACACGGTTATTGAAACCAGTTCCCAGGAAGGGATGGTGGATCTGAACCGCTGTTTGGCGGAATTGGTCCGCTCGGGAGAGATTACAGTTGAGAGCGCTTATTCAAATTCGCTCAATCCCAAGACTCTGGAGAGGATGATATAAAATACACCATATGTTGTTCAACTATGAAGCAGTAGATACAACAGGGGCCAAGAAAACTGGCTCCATAGAATCCATCACGGTGGATGTGGCCATTGCTTCTTTGCAAAAGCGAGGAATGGTTTTGACATCCATCAAAGAGTCGGGCGAGTCTTCGTCATTCCTGTCAAAAAACATTTCTATATTTGATCGAATATCAACCAAGGACATAGTGATATTGTCACGCCAATTATCTACCCTATTTGAAGCCCAAGTTTCGGCCTTACGGATATTTCGTCTTTTGGCTTCAGAAACCGAAAATAGAGCTTTGGGTAACAAATTGGTCGTGGTGGCCGACGATCTCCAGGCCGGCAGTGCCATATCGGCGGCCATGTCCAAACACCCTCGGGTCTTTTCGGAGTTTTATGTCAGTATGGTCAAGGCCGGTGAAGAATCAGGCAAACTAGACGAAACATTCCAATATCTGGCTGATTATCTGGATCGGGCATACGAGCTGTCCTCAAAGGTAAAGGGAGCTCTGATATATCCGGCCTTTGTGATCGTAACCTTCATCACCGTGATGATTTTGATGTTCACTATGGTTATTCCGAAGATTAGTGAAGTTTTGACAGAAGCTGGCCAAGAAATACCTATATATACAAAGGTCGTTCTTGGTATCAGCAATTTCCTGGTCAGTTATGGTTTTATATTGTTGGCTCTAGTCATCATAGGCGGATTTTTCTTGATCCGTTTCGTCCGTACTCCGATTGGTCGGATTAGTTACGATAATTTCAAATTGAGTTTGCCATATCTTGGCAGTCTATACAGAAAACTCTATCTATCGCGTTTTTCGGACAATATGAATACGATGCTTATTTCCGGAATATCCATGGTTAGAGCTCTGGAATTGACTTCTTCGGTCATCAATAACCAGATATATAGAGCTCTGCTTAATGATGCCGTAGAGTCGGTCAAGGGTGGGGTCACTCTTTCCGAATCGCTTTCCAAGAATCCTCGGGAGATCCCTGGGATCATGGTTCAAATGATGAAAGTCGGCGAAGAGACTGGTGAAGTCGGGACAATTCTCAAAACCATGGCTCGTTTTTATAGCCGAGAAGTGGCTACGGCCGTGGAATCTCTTGTTTCTTTGATAGAGCCTCTTTTGATCGTTCTTTTGGGCGGGGGAGTGGCGGTTCTCTTGGCTTCGGTATTGATACCTATATACAATATCGCTTCTGCCCAGTAGTATTTATTCAGGTGTTATTGAGAGGTTATTATTATGTTATCCACAGACTCCAATATGGATTTGAAAGAGAGTGATATAATAAACGCACAGTAACCTTTTCGAGGTTTGTTATTGTAGATTAATAGTTTATTAGTAAATTTATAATATGAAAAAGTACACAAGAGGTTTCACTCTTATAGAACTGCTCGTCGTCATCGCCATTATTGGTATTTTGTCTTCAGTTGTGTTGGTTTCCTTGAATACAGCTAGAACAAAGGGTAAGGATTCCAGGATCGTTTCAGATGTTCAGCAACTTCGCACTCAAGCTGAAAGTGTTTACAATGGAACGGATTATCTTACTTTGTTGACTACGGCTAATACCGCTACCACAAATGGCGCTGGTATCGTACAGACAGCTGGCACAGTTGGTAAACAATTGAGCGATGATGCCGCTGCCCAAGGAGGTAGGTTGTTTGCTATCACTAATACTGGGTCAACAGCATATGCTATTTTCGGTTCTCTGCAATCAGCAGCTAATGCAACTACATATTTCTGTATTGATTCAGTCGGACGAACAGCTGCAGCTGTTTCAACAACCACTCCTACGATAGCTTGTTCATAATCTGAATAAGGTTTAAGTCAGTTTTCAAAACCACCCTTCGACAAGTTCGGGGTGGTTTTGCGTTTGGTGTATTTCAGCAAGGCGAGGCCTCGCCTTGCTGAAATAGCATGCTATAATTCAAGGCATGAAAAAACCACATTCGCATGTTCGTTCCAGGATTCAGGCTTTCACTCTCGTAGAACTAATGGTCGTGATCGCCATCATCGCTCTTTTGACAGGTATCATCATGACAAATCTTTCGCAGTCCAGAGGCAAGGCTAGGGATGCCAAGCGGATATCGGATATTGGCCAACTGCAGCTGACTATGGCTCTTTTCTTTGACAGGTGCAAACAATATCCAGCCACATTGGCTCTAAGCGCCAATAATGGTTGTCCGTCTGGTATAACTCTTCAAAGTTATATATCTAGTATTCCCAATCCTCCGGCTGGCACTACTTATGATTATGCTGTTGATACAACTACACACACAAATTATGTATTACATACAAAACTGGAAAATACCAATGAGGTCTTGAAAGATGGGATCAAGGATGCCAGTAAACCAGCCTTCGTCACATTCAGCTGTTATATTGATGCTACCAACAATCAGTTGGAATACTGCCTCGGACCAAATTAAGATCCTATTCATAATCCAAACATCCTTCAAATGTTTCCTCTGATCTTTTCCTTCGCGGTCGGAGCCATCATAGGCAGTTTTCTCAATGTTCTATCTCTGCGTTTCAATACTGGCGTGGGAATAGGCGGGAGATCAAAATGTTTGTCTTGTGGCGCTCATTTGAAATGGAAAGAGTTGATCCCGCTTTTGAGTTTTGTGGTCCAAAGAGGTTCGTGCCATACCTGCAAAAGCAAAATATCATGGCAATACCCCCTGGTTGAATTTTCGGCAGGAATTATATTTACTTTAATTTTATTAAGATTTCCTTTGGATTCTGGTTCAGGGTTATTTTCTTCAGGACTTTATCTTTTTGTAACATGCCTCTTAATCGTTATTTCCGTATACGATATCAAACACAAAATCATTCCAGACCAGTTTTCCTACATATTCATAGCCGTGGCATTTATTCATCTTTTTATCGGCGGTTCAACCTGGTTTCATCTTCCTAATGTTTGGGATATTCTGGCCGGCCCTATTCTGGCCCTGCCATTTTTTCTGTTATGGTTATTTTCCAAAGGAATATGGATGGGGTTGGGAGATGCCAAGCTAATGGTAGGCATTGGCTGGCTCTTGGGCTTGAATGGGGGAATAAATGCCGTTGTTCTGGCCTTTTGGATTGCTACCGGAGTTAGCCTGATATGGATGTTTTCAACTTATAGGAAATTCAAGTCAAAGACAGAAATACCTTTTGGTCCATATCTCATTTTGGGAATGTATATCGTTTTGCTTTTTGGTGTTAAAGTCTTGGATGTGGGCACGATAACTTCTCTCTTCAAGTCGTACTTTGGTATATAATATGACTATGAGCTCAACCAAACATTTCATTCGACGGGGCTTCACTCTTGTTGAGCTGATGGTGTCATTGGGCATATTCACATTCATGACTCTTCTTTTGGTGACCAAATACGGCAATTTCAACCAGAGCGTGTTGCTGACTGATCTGGCTTACGATGTGGCTTTGACCATCCGTACAGCCCAGACTTATGGATTGAGCGTCAAGAATGCTGGGACCGGCACTAATCCTTTTCAATATTCCTATGGGGTTGATTTTAGTCCAGAAACGAGCGGACTGAACAATAACCGTGTTTTGACATTTTTCGTGGATATCAATGGTAATAATTATTATGATGGCGGCGATCTTGTAGTCAGTACATATTCAATCAAAAGGGGAGCCAAAATATTATCTGTTTGCTCTGGTTCTGGTCCGGGATCTTGCACGGCACCTTCTTCGCCGGCTCAACTGGATGTTACATTCAAGAGACCCAATCCAGATGCCATAATTTGCGCCAATGGCGTCTGTGGAAGCTCGTATGCCATGGTTACTCTGGAGGGCACGGGCGGAGGGATAAGGACCGTGGTCGTCAGGGATAATGGACAGATATCTGTTGGAGAGTGAGGCAGGAATGAGGAAGTATGAAGTATGAAGTATGAATTAGGAATTAGGAATAGGGATTATGAAAACTATTAACTATCAACCATTAACCATTAACCTCCAGAAAGGTTTTACCCTGATTGAAATTATTGTGGCTCTAGGTATATTTTCCGTAGTAGCTGTTGTATCTCTGGGGGCCTTGGTCAAGATCATTGATGCCAATAGAAAAGCCCAAACATTGCAGGCGGCCATGACCAACCTCAATTTTGCCCTAGACGCAGTTTCGCGGGAATTGAGAGTTGGGTCTTCGTATCATTGTGAGACGACTGATCAGTGGACGACGGGAACCAACGATTCATTGGCATCGCGATCTTGCGCGGCCAACCAAGGCCAATTGATCGCTTTTGAATCTTCCAAAGTGGACAATATCAGTGTTCCGCATTGTCGACTGATATTCGTTTATCGTTTTGAAAATACCGGAACTAATGGATCTCCCCGTTGGCAGCTGGAGAAGGCCGAGAAGAGCCTTTGTGGCGACATTATCAACCCAAATAATACCGGTGATGTGGCGTATGTATCTGTCATATCTCCCAATGTCACGGTCACGGACTATCGTTTGGGAGTCTCTTACGACCAGAACACCCAGCCATTCCCGAGGACTTTTATCCGTTTGGTTGGCTATGCTGGCACACGAGAAAAAGAACGGACTTATTTTGATATTCAAACAACCATTTCAGCTAGAATACCATGAAAAATAACATCAATAATGGCGGTTTTACGATAGTGGAGACTCTAGTAGCTATCACGGTCTTGATGATAGCTATTGCCGGACCCCTGGTGGTAGCCAGCAAAGGTCTGCGGGCGGCTGTTTACGCTCGTAATCAGATGATAGCCTCGTATCTAGCTCAAGAAAGCATTGAAATGATAAAAAACATGCGAGATAATAATTTGGCCTTGAATGGTCCGGATCATTGGTTGGACAATCCTTACGATATGACTGGCTGTGTGCGTAATGGTGTCGGCGATACGACGACTTGTGATGCCAGTGGGGTGGATAGCATGCCAATAGTCAGTTGTCTGCAGGCGGCTTGTCCCTTGTATTTGGTCAGCGATGGTTATGGGCATGGGCCGGGTTCTACCGCCGCCGGATTTTCACGGTATTTTTATCTCACTCCGGTGTCCGCGGACAAGGAAGTGCGAGCTACGGTGGTTGTTTCCTGGAATGACGGCGTGATTTCAAATGAAGTGGAAGTGTCCAGCCAATTGCTCAATACTAGCCGATAATATGAAATACTTTTCTTCATCTCGTGGTTACACTCTACTCTTCGCGGTTTTGACTGCGTCTTTGGTATTGGGAGTAGCGGTTTTTATCCTTTCGGTCAGCCGTAAACAATATATTCTTTCAGCCACAGCTCGGGATTCTATATACGCTCTATACGCGGCGGATAGCGGCATAGAGTGCGCGGCAGGCAACTTTGGGGCTTTGGCGAGCTCTAGTCCTGGGACGATAAACTGCAATGCGGGAGCGGTAAAACCTCCGGCCCCGACTTTCACGGAATTTACCTATACGGATTCGGGAGGCATACCTCATCCAAATGCTCAACAGACTTCTTTCAATTTGGGATTTACTTATGGTTGCGCGGTAGTATCTATAGTTGAATATTACGACAACACAGGAGCCTTCCGGACAATCATCCAATCGCGCGGCTATAACATATGCAATGCTCTTACCTTCGGTCCGGATATCACCAGTCCTCGGATCGTTGAGCGCGCGCTACAGTTGACTTATCAGTAAATAGCAAACCTCCGCCCTCCGCCGATCATCTCCTTCACAAATCCTGATTCTTTAGCAGTGCGCGAGTTGTATACAAGATATAATCTTTATTTTTTTAAAAATCGGGTTTGTGAAGGAGATGATGCGGCTTTGGGCGTTTGTTTACCGTTAGCCACTTCTGCTCACTTTCGCGGAAATGACATAGACTATGGTATCGTTAAGTGATGAAAAAAGGTGCGCCAAAAGCTGTTATTCAACGACTAAACAAGCTCAAACAAGCCATAGAACATCATCGTTATCAGTACCATGTTCTGGACAAACAAGAGATATCTGAACAGGCCTTGGACTCTCTCAAGCATGAATTGGTCCAGATAGAAGATCAATATCCGGAATTAATTACACCGGATTCTCCATCACAAAGAGTCGGAGGAGCGCCTCTAGCGGCATTTGAAAAGATTCGCCACGAAATACCGCAGTGGTCATTCAACGATGCTTTTGATCCGGAAGAAATGTTTGCCTTTGACGAGAGGGTCAAGAGATTTTTGGCACAAGCAGGAATATCGGATCCTCGGCCGACCTATGTTTGCGAACATAAGATAGATGGGCTGAAGATAGTCATGACATACGAAAAAGGCCACTTGAAAATAGCGGCTACTCGCGGCAATGGTGTGATCGGAGAAAATGTTACTGAAAATGTCAAAACTATTCAATCAATTCCACTAGTATTATCAAAACCTGTTTCTATTGTTGTGGAAGGGGAAATATGGATGGCCAAAAGTACCCTGGAACACTTGAATAAAAAGCGCTTGAAACAAGGATTGGAAGCTTTTGCCAATCCTCGCAACTTGGCGGCTGGCTCTATCCGTCAGCTAGATCCGAAGATTGTGGCCGAGCGTCATTTGGATTCTTTTGTTTATGATATTGCGAAGATGGGCGGTGGAGGCATTCATTCCTCGGTACGCGGAGACTTTTCCGTGGAAAAGTCTTCTAATCCTCGGCGATTTTCTGCTGAAAATCGCCTGCGGACATACCGAGGCATGAATGCCTCCACCGCCTTCCCGAATACTCAAGAAGCTGAATTGGAAATTTTGGACTCGCTAGGTTTCAAGGTCAATAAATATTACAAGCATTGTGGTGACATCAATGAGGTTATTTCATATTGGGGTGAATGGCAGGAAAAAATGTCCAAGCAAGATTATTGGGCAGATGGTATTGTGGTAAAAGTAGACGAAAAGTCTTATCAGGACATTCTGGGTTATACGGGCAAGGCCCCGCGTTGGGGCATTGCCTTCAAATTTCCTAGCCAGGAAGTTACTACGATATTGAAGGATATAGTTTTTCAGGTCGGTCGGACGGGGGTTGTTACGCCGGTGGCTATTCTTGAGCCAGTTTCCATCGGAGGTTCTGTCGTTTCTAGAGCGACCCTTCACAATGAAGATGAGATACGACGGGTGGATGCACGGATTGGAGATACGGTTATTCTCAAAAAAGCCGGGGATGTCATACCAAGTGTTGTTGGTGTGGTCAAAGAAATGCGGGCTGATTCAAGTAAGCCTTTTGATTGGCCAAGACATATTCCTGCTTGTGGTGGAGATGGCAGAATAGAACGCATTCCAGGACAAGTTGCATGGCGGTGTATTAACAAGGATTCATATTCCCAGCAAAAAAGAAAGTTTTATTATTTTATTTCCAAACACTGTTTTGACATTGATGGCCTAGGACCAAAAGTCATAGACGCTTTGTTGGATGAAGGTTTGATCTCTTCATATGAAGATATTTTTACTCTGAAAAAAGGCGATCTTTTGGCCATGCCTAGGTTCGCCGAAAAATCAGCCGACAATCTTATTCAAGCCATAGACAAATCTCGCACCATAACCTTGCCCAGATTTTTGGCGGCTCTTTCTATTCCCCATGTTGGAGCGGAAACGGCTTACGATTTGGCGAGATATTTTCAAGAAAAAGCGGGGAAGGGTTCGGCTTTGGAGATCTTGGGTCGGGCATCGGTTTTGGATTTTGAATCAATAAACGGCGTTGGTCCAGTCGTGGCTCTTTCTTTGTATGAATGGTTCAAGAATAAAGACAATAGAAAATTACTGGTCGGACTTCTTAAACATACTAGAATCATTCAAGAAAAAAATGATGAAAATAAACCGCTTCAAGGCAAATCTTTTGTCTTCACTGGTACTTTGCCGAGTTTGTCGCGTCAATCGGCCCAGGCTCTGGTTCGTCAAAGGGGGGGTGACATATCAAACTCGGTTTCTCGGAAGACTTCATATGTTGTGGCTGGTCTAGATGGCGGCTCCAAGCTAGAAAAAGCCAGAAATCTGGGGGTGAAGATCATAGACGAGAAAGATTTCCTATCATTGACAAATACCAAGTAATCTGATACTCTCTGGGCAGGTCTGTTTGCTAGAAAGATAACTTTTTTGCATTCAGAATGTCAGAAAAACAAACAAAAAGGCCTTGAAATGGGCCTATTATAGAAAGTGAGTTTCGAAATGAGAACGAAAGTTTTTTTACAATCAATCGCAGTTTTGAGCTTGGGTTTGATTACTGGGTGCGAGTTGACGGCCGCCGGCCAACAGCCGCCCTCGGCGCAGGGGCAGCCGCCGAATTACGCGGCCGCCGCCGATCCAGCCCAGCAACGGCAGCCGGACTACGGCGGGCAGACGCCGCAAGGGCAACCGCTCCCAGGGCTAACATGGGACTCGGGTACAGAAATGTACACCGATGGGCAAGGCAATTATTATCGTTCGCTGGGAACAAACGGTTGCGCAACGTGTGGTCCGGCAACCACAGTATCGTCGTCACCACCAGTGGCGATTGTGCCCAAGGCCCAACCGCCTAAGCCTAAGGCAGCTCCGCCACCAATCGCGGTCGCGCCAAAAGCGCAACCACGGCGCATTGTGCCAGCGCCACCAGCACCTCAACCTCCTCCATCTGCTCTGCAGTCTCCTTCGCCACAATTTGTTTACATGGAAGAAGAGCGGGAGCATACACCTTCTTCAGTCAGTCAAACTGTGAATGTGAATGTGCAACAGGCGCAGGCTCAAGTCATCTTTGTGGAGAAGGTGAACTTGGAGGAAGAGGCGCAGGAAGAGCCGGTGGTTTACGCGCCTTCGCCGGAACCGGCTCAAACGCAGGCGTATGAGGAACCGGCGCCTGTCTACGAGAGGCCAGCGCCAGTGGTGTATGAAAGACCAATCATTAGGTACACTTCACCGCAGATTGTCGTTGACAATCCGCCGCCGATCTATGTTCGGCCACGGTACGCGCCGCCACCTCCACAATACTACAGGCCACCGGTTTATCGTCCAGCGCCTCGGTATTACAGGCCGCCAGTTCATTACGCGCCACCTCACCGCGCCCCGCAGCATTTCTCTCCACCTTCATGCGGGACGTGCCGACGCCCAATGTTTAGCTTCCGATTCAGTATCGGAGGTGGAGGTGGGCATCGCCAAGGGTGGCGTTGTGGGCATTGCCGATAGGACAAGGTCGGACCTCGAGGTCAGGCCTCGGTAGAGAGGGATCTTCTTTCCCTCAAAAGGCCGTCTTTCGCGAGTACGAGAGGCGGTCTTTTTTCTTGGTTCGGTTCGGTTTAGCGAGGCGAGGCCTCGCTGTTATTTCAATAAAATTAAGCCAATCTTGAGTATTTCTTCAAAATAATTTGATCTTGGTTTGGTAAGGTGATCTTAGCGAGGCCTCGCCTTGCTAAATACTATGTTTGTAATTAATGAGTATTATCACATATATAATCGTGGAGCTCATAAGTCGCCAATCTTTCTTGATAAGATCGATTATCAAAGGTTTTTATACTTACTATATATAGCAAATAGCAATAAACCATTACATTTTTACATATTAAAACAGAGTGACGCCTTTCTTTGTGAAAGACAAGATCAATATGTTGATATAGTGGCGTATTGTTTGATGCCAAATCATTTTCATATAGCTGTAAAAGAAATAGTGGAAGGAGGTATTAGTCGCTTTGTGCACAAACTGTGTACTGCTTATGTCATGTACTATAATTTCAAGTATGATCATTCCGGCACTATTTTTCAGGGACCATACAACGCAAAACATGTAGATAGTGATGGTTATTTACTGACCTTCACCCAACTCCCGTCTTGACCACAGCCCTGATTTGACCATGAATCCTTTCAATATAGATGCCGACCTCTTCATTCTGCGGAGCCC
>MHRM01000004.1 GCA_001822575.1 Candidatus Taylorbacteria bacterium RIFCSPHIGHO2_02_FULL_44_12 | reverse complement strand
GCTCATCCTGGGACATAGCTCGAGAAGGGTGATGATGTGATGTTTTCATCCACACATCATACCATATTAGACGGGAGTTGGGTGAAGGTCAGTAGAACCAAATATTTGTCTCCTGGACATAGAACTATGGTCCAATCTTCTGGAACCGAAAGCTGTTCCCGGACCTCTTCTCGTGAGAAAACAGGAAAAGCAAACTCTTCCCAGCGAGGGTTTCCGGTAAGCACGATTTCTGTGTTCTTCGGAAAGACAGAAGCGGCGTCATCCGCCTCGCTTTGATTGATGGTGAAGAGCTTTTTCACGAATCCCCTGATCGGCTCAAACGCTGGAAACCGATAATTAGCAAATGTGTCCGCGTATAGAGCCACTAATTTTCCGTATTCATGAGCCGATCTCACTGCCGCTACTTCATCATCCGAGACATTAGACATTCCGGATACCAGCCAATCTGATGACTGAATTTCTTTCCGTATATCTTCTATGGGAAGAGGTTCCTTTTTTCCTCTGCGGAGGAATAAAGCAATTGCGTGACCTTTTTCCTGAAGCTTGTTTCCAAGCATTTCCATAACTTCCGACTGGGCGTAATCGCCCGCGACCAACACGAATTTCATTCGTTTGTTACCTTTCTCTTTTTTTTAATGTTACGAGTGTCTCCGAAGATTAGCCAGTGTTTTTTCTTTCGCTAACTCTATAATCTCAAGCTTTTTATTATCAGGTAGATCCAGAATGGGTCCAACATCATACTCGTGTACCACTTCCAGCAGACAGGCAGCCATTTCGGCGGCTTGATTTAATTTTTCCTCGCTAGCCGTTCCTTGAAAGATGTTCCCGGTAAGAAGCCCCTTGGAATCGGCATACATCAGCATATTCGCCATACAAGTGGCATGTTTCTCAATATTGCCATCTTCCCGACATTTTGCTCTGATCTTCTCAGCCTCCAACAGCATTTCTCTGAATTTTTTGTCCATATAGTGTTCTCCACATGTCAAAGACCTTATACGATAAGGTCAAACTTCTATCAGCATAATGACATTTCTCAACAAAGAAGTCAAATTATTTTGCTTTTTTCGGTTTTATGATTACTCGTGCTGTTACGCTCTCATTGTTTATGGCGGCAGTGTTGAATTCAAGGATGTATCCATTGGTCTCTATATAGGCCCTAGGATATCCATCCGCATCCAACATCCTGATAAAATCATATAACTTTCTAGTTGACAGACCTTCGGGGATCAGACTTTCTGATGGTTTTCTCCTCTTGAAAATCAAAACCTTGCCTTTTTGAGGCCGAGGTTTTGGGTGTTTTTTCAGGATTTCGGAAATCATCTTATAGACAATAATTGAATTTTTTTGAAATATTTCCTGGGCTGAGCCCTTACTTATGTCCAAAGGGACCTTGGCATAGATAGGGCCTTCGTCCAACCCTCCGGTTACCTGAAGAGCCGAGACTTTGGTCTTGTATATGCCGCGAATGATAAGATTCTGGATAGGACTGCCGCCTCGACCACGAGGCAGATCAGCTGTGTGAAATACTACACACTCATATTTGTTGTATATATTTTCTGGAATAATCCAGGACCAGTGCGGGAAGAATATAAACTCCGGATTTATGGTTTTCAACCACTGGTCTGTCAATTGATCCGGGTTTGTGACCAAATGTTTTTTGTATCCTGCGGGCTCATTCCAACGCCAATATCCCTCTATATTCCAGGATCTAATAGTAGCTATGACCACATTTTTTTTCATAGTGCTTATTGATTTTCCAAGGCTTCATACGATAAAGCCCAAAATCCAATAAATATAAAAGCATTATCAAGACAGAATATCAATATTGGACGCATAAAACGAGTTTTCTAGGCAAAACTTTTTGAATAGATCAGAACTATTCTTGATTTCTAGTTTTGTATATTTTGCTCCAAACATAGAGCTAGTATATTGGAGCTCTAGAACAAGGCGATGATCTTTTTGAAGAGGCGTACCCTTGTGCCAACATTTGGTGTCGCCAACGAACATTGTTCCTGCCTGGCCAGATAATACCTTGAAATCTTCTTCGGGATAATATTTTCTCAAATCGGCATCTGGAATACGAGAATAACCTCTTTTGAGAAGTTTCGCAGGCTTCTTTCCAGGAATATGAGAACCTCTAATATATCGATGTGGACCTGTTTCTGGGGTCACGTCAGTAAGATAAACAAATAGTTTGAGCCATTTGATCCTATCCATATCAAAGTGATATAACTGGGCCGCTTCGGACGAAGCTTGTTTCAAAAAGGTTGTGCTCCACCACATGGCCGGGAAGTCAAAGATCGGTTCAGATCCTATATAATTTCTGGCAATATTTATAAGCACAGGATCCATAACTAGGTCCTGAATATCTCTGTTGTTTATGAGGTCTATAACATCAAATCTGTATATTGGAGCTACAGGATGTTGTGGATCGTATATCATCTTTTTGTCATATCCAGGTGGCACTAGAGCTCCTGTAGTCATGGCATATTGACGCAGTCTAGCAATGGTTTCGGCTGGAAGCTTTGCATCAAATGGGGCATATCCGTCTATATTTAAGGTATTATTTATTTTCTCAAAGCCATTTTGATCAAAAGCGCCGACTACTCCATTCAAGGGTACTGATACTTTCTGGGGAGGATTTTTCAAGGCTATCTTTGCTTGTTCTGTAACATTGAACTCACCGTTTGTACTGCAGTACAAACTAACGAAAGCATTGTGAGCCTGGGGTGGGGTTATCCCAGTTTCTAAAAAAGATTTTTTCCCTTGATTGAAAACATCATAGGCTCCCTTGCGTTTGTAAATCTCGTAAGAAATCTTATCTTTGATTTTCTTAAATAATGTCGGCATGTTTTTATTATATATCAACTTAATAATCTTGAAATGACCACACTGGCCTGATCGCCATTATTGTAGTGATCATACTCAAACACAATCTTGTGTTTTGAGGCCGAGTCCAACAAATTGATTATATCATCTGTGCAATTAAGGTTATTAACTCTGACGGAACCCAAGCCTTCTTTGTCTTGAAGAGGATTGTGTTCAAGGCTGATACCAAGCAATCCCTTCGGCTTCATGATTCTTTGACATTCTTTTATTACAGAATGAGGATCTTTGGTATAGCTGATCATCCAGCCCAATAAAATGACATCATAGGTTCTGTCAGGGAAAGAGGTCTGATGTATATCGCCGAGTAGGATATTGCTTGAATATGAGATTAAGTCAAAACCGTAGGTATCTATAAACCCGTAAGCTCTGAGCCAATAGATATCATCTTCAGTTCTACAACCAACCACCAGGATTTTTTTTGAACGGCGATTTTTGGAAAAATAGCCAATGATGGGATATATCAGTAATCCCATGCGCCCACCACAACCGAAGACAGCTCTAGGGAGTTCAAAAGCTGATAAATTGTGGGAAATAGTTTTTTCTCCAATCTGGGTATTGTTATGATCAGCAAAGCACATCTTTTTTTTCAGGAAAGTGAATCTTGTCCAGACAACCCAATATCTGACCCTATAGAGCCTCATAAGAGGCAGTAACAGTTCATATATCTTTATTCCAATCTTTTTGGTTGATCTTTTAATCATTGACTTTCAATGTGTATGGCATTGAAAAGAAACCGATATTTTCATGTTCATCTAGACTTGTCGTAATGATGTTCAATAGAGGAATATTGACATTATCATCAATAACATCAAAAAATATTTTTGATTCAATATCACTCAAAGTAAAATACAAGGAATAATGTCCGGGTCGCAAGACTTTTTTGGGTACTGAAATACTAAAAGCGATACTTTTTCCACTTCTGATTGGTTTGTCAGAAATAACTGTTTTTATATTTGAAACTATTTCCCCAGAGACAGAATCTTTTATACTCATGTAAAATAGCAGATTGTCTATATCTTTTTGGGCTATGGCCTTGAATTCAAGGAGAATGTCTTCGTTCGCGCCAAAATCCCAGGATTCTTTGTTGTTTTTTATTCCTTTGGCTATTTCGAACAAAACATCACCAGTGGTTCTTTTCAAGCGATTTTTTAAAGATATATCAGTCAAGTTTTTATTCCTAGCCGAAATGATCTTTTTGTATGTATCTATGACCTTGTCAGTATCTCCGGCATCCACAATCTTGCCATGGTCAAGCAGTATAGTCCTAGTGCACAGAGACATCACAGCTGCTATATTATGGCTAACAAACAGTATTGTCCTGCCATCTCTTTTAGTTATCTCATCCATTTTGCCGAGGCATTTCTTCTGGAACTCGGCGTCGCCGACCGCCAAGACTTCGTCTACCACCAGTATCTCTGGCTCCATGTGGGCGGCCACGGAGAAAGCTAGCCGGACATGCATGCCGCTCGAATAATGCTTGACCGGAGTGTCCAGGAATTTTTCTATTCCGGCAAAAGCCACAATCTCGTCAAACTTTTGGACAATCTCTTTTTTCTTCATGCCCAGAATTGCTCCATTCAAGAATATGTTTTCCCGACCAGTCAATTCTGGATGAAAGCCTGTGCCGACTTCTAGGAGAGAGCCGACCCTACCGCGGAGTATGACTTCGCCTTCGGTCGGAGGGGTGATTTGGGAAAGTATTTTTAGGAGGGTGGACTTGCCGGCGCCGTTGGCGCCGATCACCCCGACTACTTCGCCCTTGTTGACGGTAAATGAAATATCCTTGAGAGCCCAGAATTCTTCTTTGACCTTGAGTCCGACAGCGGATTTGGCCTTGTCGGCCACAAAAGCAAAAGGGTTGCGGAAAATATTAGCGATGACATCGCGCAGAGCCACATAACCGCCCCGCTGGTGAGCGATGTTATATTTTTTACCAATATTTTTTACTTCTATGATTGATTTCATGTTGGTATCTAGTAACTGGTGAACTAGTAACTAGTATACTAGCAACCAGTATACTAGTTCACTAGTTACTAGATGATGTCTGCGAAATATCTTTCAACTTTCTTGAAATAAACTAGACCTATGGCCAAGAGTACCAAACCGGCCACGAATGATGCCAGGATCAACATCCAATTGATAGGTGTAGTGCCGAGGAGAGCGGCCCGAGCGGTCTGGATGATACCCATCATAGGGTTTATGGCTAGAAGGTATGAATATTTACCAGCGATAGAAGCGGGGTATATGACTGGGGTGACGAAAAGCAACATCTGGATGAAAAAGGGAAGAGCATAGCGGACATCGCGATATTTGACATTGATAGCGGAGAGGAATAGTCCCAAGCCCACAGCCGACATGAATGTCAAAGCCAAGAGGAGTGGAAGTATCAGGAATCCTATTAGCTGGGGGGTGTAACCATAGTAGATCATCAGTCCGGCTAGAATGACCGAAGCGATGGCGAAGTCTATGAATTTTGTTATGACAGATGAAGTTGGCAATATCAATCGCGGAAAATAAACTTTGGTTATGATCGCTTTGTTGGCTACAAGAGCATTGCTAGTTTCGCCGAGGGCGTCGGAGAAGAATTGCCAGAATAAAAGGCCGACATAGACGAATATGGGGTAAGGCACTCCGTCAGATGGTATACCGGCCAGCTTGCCGAAAAACAATGAAAAAACGACCATCACTATGAATGGTTGGAGTATGGCCCAGACGACACCTATAGCTGTTTGTTTGTATCTGACCTTCAAGTCTCTCCAACTGAAAAAGTAGAACAATTCCCGATAATTCCACAGTTCTCGCAGGTCAGATAGGTGGAAAAGGCGTTTGGGGCGTATAATTGTTGTCCCTGATGACATTTGATTATGCTAGCATTTTTGATATAGTACTTCCACTATGAACCGCCAGGCCATAATCCGCAACATCGTGCTGTTTTTTTTGTTTCTGATACCATTTTTTGCTCTGATAGTCAGTAATTCATATTTCTTCCCATTTATTAGCGGAAAAGCTTTTTATTTTCGTATTTTGGTAGAGATAGCATTTGCCGGCTGGGTCATTCTAGCCTTTCTTGATCCTCGCTATAGACCAAAAATATCACCGATTTCTATCGGTGTGACCGTTTTTGCTTTGGTCATTCTTGTTGCCGATCTTTTGGGTGTCAACCCAATGCGCAGTCTATGGTCAAATTTTGAGCGGATGGAAGGATGGCTCACCATAGTCCATCTATGGGCATTTTTAATGGCTGTGGTCGGAGTCTTTGGCTCTTCGGATTTGGGTCGGCGAATCTGGTACCGCTGGTTCAACATTTCTCTCATAGCCGCCACCATAGTGGCGATTTATGGTTTGGTCCAACTATTTGGCGGAGCGGCTATTCATCAAGGGAGCACTCGTATTGACGCGTCTCTCGGCAATGCCGCCTATATGGCCGTCTACATGCTTTTCCATGTTTTTATCTCCGGATATATGTTCGTTGTGGCTCGGCGCAAAGAAATTTATGGTTCAAATATACTAGTTTGGGTCTACCCGGTCTTGGCTGTCTTTTTTGCTTTTTTGGTTTTTGAAACCCAGACCCGAGGTACGATCATCGGTCTTATCGGAGGGATCGTTGTGGCTCTCGGTCTCTACGTTATTTTCGGCAAGAATGAAACCAAAAGCAAACGCTCTGTGGCGTTTGGAGCTATCGTTTTGATCTTCATTCTAGGGGCAATATTTTGGGCCAATCGTTCAAGCTCTTTTGTTACTGGAAATGAATTGCTAAATCGTCTAGCTACTATTTCCTGGAATGATACCAAGACTCAAGCCCGCGGTTATGTCTGGCCGATGGCTCTTTCCGGAGCCTCCGAAAGACCGATCCTAGGTTGGGGACAGGAAAATTTCAACTATATATTCAATGCCAAATACAATTCGCACATGTGGAATCAGGAACAATGGTTCGACCGGGCTCACAGTGTTTTCTTGGACTGGCTGGTGGCTGGCGGAGTTTTGGGATTGGCATCCTATATAGGATTGTATATTTTGTTCCTGGTAACGGTCTGGCGATCTTCATTGACCGTGGCCGAAAAGAGCGTTTTGACTGGTCTTGTGGCCGCTTATGGAGTTCACAATATTTTTGTATTTGATAATATATCCAGTTATATTATGTTTTTCGCCATTCTGGCTTTTGGGGATTCTCTTGGTCAAAAACAAAATAGGAGATTGTTCGGAGGCCTTTCTGTCAATCGGGACATGACCAATTATGTGGTGACGCCGGCTGTGATAGTTTTTCTGATCAGTGCGATATATTTCTTTGATGTTCGTATGATCCAGGCCGGCTCGCGTCTTATTCAAGCCATGCGTCTGTGTGCCAGTGGCAAAGCTGACACAGCCTATTTTGAGTCGGCCTTGAGCGTGAATGTCTACACATCCAAACAAGAAATTCGTGAACAGTTGTTGTCATGCGCTCCGACCGTCATTAATGGAGCCTATGCGGCGGAAACAAAACAGGCCTTTTTTGATCTAGGGATGCGGGAATTGGAAGCCCAGATAGCCGACACTCCGAATGATACCCGAATATATGTTATTGGAGGGACATTCTTGAATAATATAAACCAGTTTGGTCTGGCCGAAAAATTCTTGACCAAAGCTCTACAATTGAGTCCGAACAAGCAGACGATTGCCTTTCAGTTGGCCACGGATTTTATAAATACTGGCAAAATAGATCAAGCTGTTGTTATTCTAAAAAAAGCCTATGAAGATGCTCCAGAATATGGAGAAGCACGCTCGGCCTATGCCATCGCTCTTATATCCTCCGGCCGCTCGGCCGAAGCCAAAACTATATTCGCGGATGAGCCGGAGATATTGGAGAACGATCGGGCGGCCGATGGATATGCCTTGGCCAAACAATATCCGGCTTCAATAGCTCTCTACAAAGTCCTGATATCGCGCGACCCGACCAATGTGGAATTGCAGGCGAGGTTGGCGCGGGTCCAGTACCTGGCGGGCCTTATCTTTGAAGCGATCCAAACTCTGACCAAGATCAAAGAGTCCCATCCGGAGCTAGGACCACAGATTGACGCGGCTATAGAGGAGATCAGGAAGGGGAGTTAAGGATTGAAAGTATGAAGAAAGAATAGTCGCTAGCTCCGTCATCACCTTATCTCACGCAATTAACCGCAAAAAACTCCTCACATTCTTGCGGAGACTCATCTTGATCCAAGTATTTATGTCTAAAGTTTGGATTCTGTGGTTTGAGGCCTCTGGCAATGTCTCCTCAAGAATGTGAGGAGTTTTTTGCGGTCTTATTCGTATCTCTAAAATTTCTTACAAGAACCATCAAAGTTTGCAAATAAAATCATTGTATGTTATGCTCATGGCGTGAGTACCCACAGTGGGCACTACCAGAAATAAATGTTTCGCAAAGTCCCGCCCTCGGCGGGTTTTTGCGTTTTGTACCCACCGATTTTCAGTCTATGTCTTTACTCGGGTCTTTTGGAGATAAAAAAGAGCCGCTACCTTCGGTTGCGGCTTTGATCAGACGAGACGGTAAGATTTTAGTCTGGTACCTCTATACCCAGATCCTTCACCTTCTGCATCAGTCCACGGAACCTCTTGTAGTTTTTGACCGGAAACGGTAAGCCTTTGTTACACAGAGCTTGCCACACTTCCCGTGACATCTGCCGTATTCTCTCTCTTGTAACACCCATTTTTTCTCCGACCTCTTCCAGAGTCATGGTATCTGGATAATCGCCTAGACCCATGTATATTAGGAAACCCATCTTGGTTTTCTCTGATACAGTAGTCAGACTTCTGACAGTATTGATCACAGTGGCAAGATGATCAGCCATTTCGTTGACCGGCGCCCTTGAGCCAGCCGATTGGGCTCGTTCATCCAAAATGAGTTCATGACGGAGGGTGGTGTCGCTATCTCCAATGGTGGTGTCCAAGGATTCAAACGATGTGAAAATCCCTCTTGTCGTCCTCATAAACTTTTCTGTGGATATGCCCATAAACTCCGCCACTTCCTCGTCCGTAGGCTCTACACCGAAAGCTTCTTGAAGCTTCCAACGAACATCAAGAATTTTATTCTTTCGTTCGTGTTGATGAATGGGCAGTCTTACTGTTCCCGACATATTGTTCAATGCTCTGATTATGCCTTGCCTACTGACCTTCACCCAACTCCCGTCTAATATGGTATGATGTGTGGATGAAAACATCACATCATCACCC
>MHRM01000003.1 GCA_001822575.1 Candidatus Taylorbacteria bacterium RIFCSPHIGHO2_02_FULL_44_12 | reverse complement strand
CCGGCGCGCGCAAAATCAGAAATGCAGAGAAAACTTTTTTGCTGGGTGGCGAGTGGTAGCGAGCGGCGGCGGGCTGGCTTCCTTAGTTCCGTTCAAAGTAGGTTCGCGCAAAGTGTATAATTACAGCACTGTTTTATTAAACAAGTTAAGACTATAACAGCTTTATCCCCAGTATCTACAAATCGCAAGGCTTTTAGTGCTACAATGACAGTGCTTGTTTGATGTTATTAGTATTATAAAAATAATATAAATATATGAGCATTTTTACTTTTTTAGTTGTCCCATTCGTCTATGCACAAGAAATAGCCCAAGAAGCCGGACCGACCACTTTTGCCGGCAGTTATACTTTGTGGATCGCTATCGTCATAGGTCTTGTCGCTAGTATTCTGACTTTCCGTTACGCCATTCAGATGAAAGGCTCCACAGTCGGACAAATATTGAATCTTTTTGGTTTTGGAATGTTCGTAGTCGTTCTTGGTTTTCTTTCCGTGGTAGTGGCTTGGGCTGAAGCTCCGACCCAGAAAATCGTTCATGACCTTTTGTTCATTTTGGGTTATATTCTGATGCTTGTCGGTGCTAGTCGTATTCGCAGATTGAGCGCCTGATGTCTGATCCAGAGAAAGTCACTGGTGGCTTGAATTCTCTCGGGGCAAAAGATATCTTTCTTCTTTTTAGGGATCATTTGGAACCGATAACTTCCTATGTGATCAAGACATTTGGTCACGATCGCCTGGAAAAAATATTGGCCGCGAGCGATCTCAAGGTTATAGGCCCTGTTACGATTTCAAATCAAGGGTTTGATTTTACTGACTCCACTTTCAAGGTCAATTTCGGAGAAATATCGGCTGATCTGATTAAGAGTGATTTTGGAGGACTTTATTCCGCTCTTTATACCGAAATAAAGACTCATTTGGGGCCCAAGGTGGCCTTGGAACTTTTTTATGGTGTTTTTATCCAGGTCAAAGACAAATACGATTATGTTCCGGTGTCCGCTTTTTTGGACATAATGCCCGAGGAGATCAAATCTCGCGAGAGATTGTCTATTCTTAGTCGCAAAGAATTGGAAGATCAGGTTTTTGAAAGGACCAAGGAGCTTGAGGAAGAAAAGTCAAAAGTGGAGAGAAAAGTAGAAGAGAGAACCAGAGAGCTTCAGGCCGAAAAGAACAAACTAGAAACAGTTACAGAAAACATGCTTGAAGGTGTCATCTTGATTGACTCCTTTCTGCGGCCAATATTTGTAAACAAAGATGGCAGGAGGATAATGGGTATATCAGACAGTATGATTGATAAAGCTGTGGAGATATTTGACAGATATTTTACTATTAATTCCAGCAAATACTTGTCTGGAGAGCTATCTGTTTCAAGATCAATCAGTTTGGAAAAAGAGATTGACAACCTGATATACGAGATATCGTTCCGTCGCGTTTCTCCCGTCCGAGATGGAGAGAACGAATGTTATCTAATTTGGATAAAGAACATTACCCAGTTCAAACTCTTGGAGCGGGCCAAGAGCGAGTTTGTCTCGGTGGCGGCTCACCAGTTGCGGACACCGCTCTCTGGGATCAAGTGGACTTTGGCTATGTTCATAAAAGGCGACTTGGGTCTGCTGACTCCAGACCAGAAGGCATTTATAATGAAAACTTATGAGAGCAATGAACGGATGATAATTTTGGTCAACGATCTCCTGAATGTGGAACATATCAGCAGTCAGGGGGCCGAATATTCTCTCCAACCTACCGATGGATTTGATCTGATTGAGAATATACTTGTGGATCTTTCCTCCGATATCAAAAACAAGAACATAACCATCAAATTGGATCGTGGCTCTGTCCCAGCCGTGCCTATGGACGCCGAAAAGATGCGTTTGGTCTTTCAAAACTTGCTGGAGAACGCCGTCAAGTATACAATGAAGGGTGGTTCCATAATCGTTAGCGCCAAAAAGGAAGATCATTTCGTGACTGTTTGTGTTGCCGATACTGGCATAGGTATTCCCGTGTCTCAACAACCGAACATTTTCAAGCGTTTCTATCGGGCTTCAAACGCCACTCGGATCCACACAGACGGATCGGGCTTGGGATTGTTTCTGGTCCGGACAATTGTGGAACATCATGGTGGCAAAGTCTGGTTTGAGAGTGTGGAAGGCCAAGGGACATCTTTCTTTGTGTCTTTGCCCCTTCGGGCAATATAAAAAGCTTTTTCTTAAATTTAAATACTGTGAAAAATAAACCAAAAATCCTAATTGTGGAAGACAACAAATTTCTGTCGGATGCTCTGACCAAAAAGATTTCCTTGAGCGGCTATGAAGTCAAGCTTGTTTCTGATGGAGCAGACGCTCTCCATGTCATCCGATCATTTTCTCCAGATTTGATTCTTCTTGATATCGTTCTTCCGCACAAAGATGGTTATCAGATCCTGGAGGAGATCATGGCCGACCGGACCCTAAAAACTATTCCAGTCATTGTCATTTCCAATTCAGGAGAACCGGTGGAGATCAGTCGGATTGTCAAGCTGGGTGTCCGCGACTATATTGTCAAAGCCCAGTTCAATCTGGATGAAGTTGTCCAAAAGATCCGCGACCAGCTTTCTATTAACCGTGAATCGCAAAGGGAGACGGACCCGATCCTCAAAGGCAAACATATTTTGTGGGTTGAAGATGATGATTTTTTGAGCCACATTGTTCGCAAGAAGTTTTCTCTTTTGAAATGCGTCTTGGATCAGGTCCCCAACGCCGAGGAAGCTTTGAAATATCTTTTGGAAAACAAACCAGACATCATTGTTTTGGATATACTGATGCCGGGAATGAATGGATATGAAGTTCTAGAAAACATCAGAGCCAATCCAGCAACCAAAAACATTCCTGTTGTCGTTCTTTCCAACATGGGTGAAAAGGCCGATGCCGACAAAGCCATGGCGGCCGGAGCGGACGGTTTCATCGTCAAAGCAGTCATGGTCATAGATGATGTAGTCCGCTATATTTCCAAGACCTTGCGTGATAAAAAAGAGAAGGTTTAAGGTATTCAATGAGCCCCAAGCGAACATTCTCGCACCGCCCCGCAATGTAGTTTGAGCCCCCGAGAATGGCCCCTATTTTGGTCGCTCCCGCGATCCAAAATAGGGCTTGCCATTCGACGGGGCGACCTTGCGGGGCGGTGCGAGAATGTTCGCTTGGGGCTCAATTTTGATCCACCACCACTCTTTTCAAATGAGCTGGAAATCGGACGGTGATGCCATAAGTGTTTGTGTGGCAGAGTTTGGATATGGAAGAAATAGAGTTTGGATCTATGGAATTGTTGCTGATGACTACCACATTCATGCCCACTTTGACATTTGGAACAGACGAAACATCCAAGGTGCTTATATTCATGCTCACTTTACCGATGATCATACAGGGGATACGGCTCGGTCCAACCAGAACAAAACCATTGTTGGAAAGCCGCTGATCAATCCCTTCAAAATATCCACAAGGAATAGTAGCTATGCGGATGCTTTGTTTTACCTTGAATGTGTTGTTGTATCCGATACTTTCACCGGAGAGCAAAGTCTTGACGCTGGTTATGATGGTTTTCATTTGCATCACAGGTTTTTGTTCCAAGACTGGAGAGAACATTTGGCCATCTTCAAGCCCATACAAACCAATACCCAACCTAGAAACATTGGCGTCAATGAGAGCAGAGAATCTGTGCCCATGGGTGGCGCTCAAATGCACATACTTCATTCCTGGGAAAGTTTCCTTGAATGTTTTGACTATCTCATTCCATCTTTTTATCTGTTGTTTTGTAAAATCTGGATCTTTGTTGTCTGCGTCAGAGAGATGGGAAGTTATACCTTCAAGGAATAATAAGTGATGATTTTTGATCAACTTTATAGATTCCGGAATCTCTTCTGGATTTAGGCCTTGCCTATGCATGCCGATGTCTATCTTCAGATGTATGTTTATTTTTTGATTTTTAATATCTCCAAGAGCATATAGAGTTTCTATGGTAGTGATGGTGAATGATACATTCTTGATATTAGATCTAGATATTATTTCTGGTTGGACATAGCCGATAACAAGTAATGGTCTTTTTATGCCGGCTGAACGCAGAGCGCGCATTTCAAAATGAGAATCTATGACCAGAAAGGGAGTATCTTTTTCTTTTTCTAGAATGGTTGCTATCTCTACGAGCCCATGACCGTAAGCGTTGCTTTTGATCACTGGAGCTACGGTGTGGTTCGGGGCAAGATTTTGGAACTGACGAAGATTGTGAAGCAGACGCTCCTCGGATATTTCCATGACAATGAGAGGCTCGTGATATGACCGTTTGCGCCAGAATTTCTTAACCAGAGCTTTCATAGAAGCAATTATAGCCTATTGCCTTTGCTTTCAATATGCCGTATATTTGTTCAACCGATCATCATAAAATATGTCTCAAGATCAACTGATACAACTACGGCACAAAGCCACCGGCGAAGTCTATTGGACGCGCAAGAATAAAAAGAAAGTAGAAAGAAAGATAGAATTGAAGAAATTCAGCTCGATCCTGCGCAAACATGTGATTTTCAAAGAGGCGAAGAAGTAGGAATAAGGAAGAATGAATTAGGAAGTAGGTCGTTCAGGCTCGAAGAAAATAAGGGCGATTAGTTAAGTGGTATAACCGCGGTCTCCAAAACCGCTATCGGAGGTCCGATTCCTCCATCGCCCGCTGAAACGAAGTTCTCTACGGTATTAGATATAGCCTCCATTTCCACAGGATCAAACCATCTGATCCTCTTATCTCTTTTGAACCATGTCATTTGTCTTTTGGCGTAATGCCATAACTCGGTTTTGAGTTTTTCTGTCATTTCTTTTTTGGAAATGAAACCGCGTAAGTATTTGGAAACGAGGCGATATTGGAGTCCGATTTCCTCTAGGCGTTTCCAAGATAAACCGTTAGCATGCAATTTTCTTGTCTCTCTTATCAGTCCGCGTTTCAAGTCTCTGGAAAGGCGAGCATTGATGTGTTGGCGAAGTTTGTCTTTGGGCAATGTTAGTCCGATGAATAATGGTCGATGAGTCGCTTTTGGATTTGGTATTTTTGGCATTTTGCCAAGGGCTTGCGCCATCTCTATGGAGCGAATCAACCGACGGGTATTGTGAATGTCAATATTTTCCGCTCTACTAGGATCTAATTTTTTGAGAATTTTGAATAATTCTTCAGCTGATTTATTTCTCAATTTCTTGCGCAGGTCCAAATTGGGCCTGACATCAGGAAATATCACTCCGTCCACGAGAGCCTGAACATAAAAACCCGTACCCCCCACTACAATTGGCAACTTTCCTCGTTTATTGATTTCAACAATAGCTTTTCCGGCTCTTTCAACATAATCAACCACGCCAAATTGCTTCTTGGAATCAGACACATTTAGCAGATGGTGTCGGACCCCATTCATCTCTTTGTGAGTAATCTTGGCTGTTCCAACATTCAAGCCCTTATAAACTTGTCTGGAATCAGCAGATATGATCTCACCGTCAAACTTTTTCGCTATAAGGACTGCCAAGGCACTTTTGCCGCTAGCTGTCGGTCCTACTATTACCAGGATTTTGTTTGGCATTAGGGCCAAGTGTAGCTGAACGCTCCTCGTTTTGCCATCCTAGGACACGATTGATTTTGCCGCGGGCCACTGAATAAAAAACCACGCTGATTCCCAGATAAAGAACGACTACGGATAAGCCCAAACCAAGTGAATCGTCACCGATATATTGATAACTGCCGGCGATGCCAGTCAAGATGAAAGTGATCATTAGAGCTAATGTATTGAGTATGGATAAGTGTCTCAAGCGGTAGAAATGGAGATAGAGAAGGGTGATGTTGGCCATAAAAGCTATATCCATGTGGGCTGCGGCAAGAATGCCGACAACTGGGTTGAAACGCCAGTGAATAATCCCTTGAATATCCACAAAAGAATTTGATGGAAAGACAATCATCCCCAATGCCAGAATGATCGGAAAGAGAAATAAGATATGCTTGGCTACGATATACATTCTTGGCGATAGCCAGCCGTACAAAGGTATTAAGAAAAAATTACTAAATCCAATAGCGTTGAGTATCATTCCAACAAACCCGCCAAGAATGATGCTGTCAGGATTTTCGGTAAAAAGAGCTGGCAAGCCATAAGCCAAGAATCCCAAGCTGACCAAAAAAGATGCTATCCAATAGCGATAAGTGATTTGATTGGATTGATGGGAGCGGTATTCTTGCCAGCGGTTATAGCTGAAGAATCCCAAAAGAACTGCCTCCATAACCATCAACACTCCCGATATTGGCAAAGATATATTCATTTTCAATAATGGATAAATGTTTCAAGCTGACCACGATTTGACAGAGGAAATGAAATCTTAAAAGAGGTTCCTGTTTTTGGATCGCTTTCAAAAGATATCGCTCCACCATGATCTATTACGATTTTTTTCGTCAGATATAAGCCCAAACCGGAACCGTCCGGATTGACACGAATAGCTCTATCGCTTCGGCCAAATTGAGAAAAGATCACAGCCTTCTCATTTTCCATTATAGCTGGACCATTATTGTGGACTGTGATGCTTGAATTCTTGCCATCACTCTCGGCGGTGATGGAAACAGTTCCTCCTTCATTGCTATAATAAATAGCGTTAGTGATGATACTGTGGAGAGCAAATCTAATTTCTTGTTCATTGCCGTGAATGAGTGGAAGTGGAGATTTGTGTTTTGTGACCGCGAAACGGATCTGGCGCTGTTTGGCTGATAGATCGCTTTCGGATAGTATTCTGTCCACACATTCTTCCAGGTCTATTGGGCGATATTCTGGTTTGGCGGAGCCTTGTTCACTGATCCCGACCAAAAGTTCTTCTACCAAAGTGCCGATTCTCTCCGAGGCTTGATGAGCTTCGTCAACCAGAGATTGGTCTGGCAGTTTACCTTTTGCTATATCATCATGGATACTGGTTAGAGCCCAATTGAGACCGGTAACAGGCGTGCGCATCTGGTGAGACATGGTAGTGACCAAGCGCTGGTATGTTTCCGTGTATCCAGCCATGTTTTGGAGTTCACTGATACGCCGGGCATTGGCGGCTACGATTGCCGATATGGTATTGGTGATCTGAACCATCTCTCTGGGTTGGCCGGTCTTGGGTAAGATTTCCAGGGATCCACGGGTGCTCCAGGTTTGTTCTATTTGTTTGAGAAATTCCGCAAGCGGTAGGCTGATGATATATTCAAAAGCTCCGCTGGCTAGAATGATCACAGCGGCAATGATAGTGATGATTAGTATGTCATATCGCAGACCAGATATATGATAAGAGGACGCGACCATAGGTATGACATAGGCCACCACTATGACGGCGGCAGTCAGCAGTCCTATCAATACATTGACAAATTTCCTTTTCATTTTTTTTAAGTTTTTATTTACTTGTGCCTGCACTGCGCAGCTTCCCGATTTTTAACGGGGAGCGAAACAGTGCCGCGGGAGAGAATCGAACTCTCATGGATTACTCCGCACGATTTTGAGTCGTGTGCGTCTGCCAATTCCGCCACCGCGGCTAAGTTGTGACAGTAGTATTAGAGCTCCGCAAACATTCCTTTCCCAGTCCTGCGGAACTCGCATCGGACGATTGTAGTTCTGCTCGGCTTGGAGATTCAGATGTTATCTTATCCATATCAAAAGCCTTCGCAGAAACCTAACAATCGTCAAACGATGCTCAAACAGTCCTCGGACTGGGAAAGGAATGTTTGCTGTGCTCTTACAATATCATTATCATAACACTCCGGCAACATTGTGTGTTAAAATATTTCTGATGCCATCAACCTCATTTACCGGTGACGCTGTCTTCTGGGTACAAGTAGACAAAGTTCACCCAAACCCATACCAGCCCAGAAGAGAATTTGACGAAGACAAGCTCCGGGCCCTGGCCGAATCTATCCGGATGTATGGGATACTCCAGCCCCTGACCGTCACTCGCCAAGAAGTTTTCCGTGAAGATGGCGGGATGATAGTAGAATACGAGCTTATTTCCGGTGAACGCCGTCTTCGAGCTTCAAAGATAGCTGGACTGTCCCAGGTGCCGGTTTTGATCCGGAGTGGCGAAGAGGGCGGTCTTCTCAAGCTGGAAATGGCTATTATTGAAAATCTTCAACGCGAAGATCTCAACCCCGTAGATCGGGCTCGCTCTTTTGAGAGACTATCCAAAGAATTTGGTCTCAAACAACATCAGATATCCGAAAAGATAGGCAAGAGCCGTGAATATGTCTCAAATTCCATGCGGATCTTGCTCCTACCTGATGAGATGATAACGGCTTTGGAAGAAGGGCGAATAAGTGAAGGTCATACTCGTCCTCTTTTGATGCTTTCCGAAAAACCAGAGGAACAGATTGTTTTGTTCAAAGAGATCTTAACCAAAAAACTGACCGTACGCGAAGCCGAAGCGGCTTCGCGTCGGGTAGCGACCGATCGTGTTCGTAAACGGGCAAAATATTTGGATCCAGCCATTTTGGAACTAGAACGGCGTTTCAACGAAACCTTGGGTACACGGGTCAAGATAGAAAGAACCAATGATACGGGTGGGGTAGTGACTATTGATTTCTTTTCATCAGAGGATTTGCAAGTCTTATTTTCAAGAATAAAAGATGTTTCTTCCATACAGCTCCCTAATAATAACGATAACCAACAACCAGTTATCAACAACCAGTTACCAGTAGACGATCGAACAGATATAGAAAAAGACAAAGAAGAAAACGAAGATATTTATTCCTTGAAGAATTTTGCTATCTAAATTTTATTATTTCTTTTTGGCAAATCTACCTTTTCTAACTGCTTTTGGTTGGGCTAGGAGTTCTAGGGCTCGCTCTAGAGTGATATCGTATGGATTATCTGGCGCTTTGATAGAACGAAAGTCGCCGTCGCGGACGACATAAGGTCCAAAACGACCAATAGAAACAGTAATATCTTTGCCTGTGGCGGTATCCGTGCCGAGAACCTTGGGCAAGCTCAAATATTTTAGAGCATCGGCAATTGTTACTTTCATAGGGTCAACATTCTTCGGTATTGAAGCCATGCGGGGATTTTTCTTGTATTTTTTCGGCATCCTTTGGCCCAATTGGACATAGGGGCCGAATCTTCCATTCAGGACAAAGATAGGCAAGCCGTTGTCTGGATCTGTTCCGATCGGCTCGTCTTTTTTGAATTCTAGACCATCTATAGTTAGAGCGCCTTCGCATTCAGGGTATCGAGAACAAGAAATAAACTTACCATTCTTGCCAAGTTTGATATCCATAGGAGAACTGCAGATCGGGCACTTGTATTTGGGATCAGCGGCGCCGAGATTGGTGATCTTGGGCATGTCTTCTTTTGACATAACTTCGGCATGGAATGGTTTGTAAAACTCTCGGAGAGTCTCGGTGTATTCGCGGTCGCCATTGGCCATATCGTCCAGTTTGTCTTCCATTTCGGCTGTGAATGTATCGCTGATATAAGTAGGGAAGTTTTCTTCCAGGAATGACGATACTACTTCACCAGTATCGGTTGGGCGTAAAGAGCGATTTTCTTTTTCTACATAGCCGCGCTCTTCTATGGTTCTGGTTATGGTGGCATATGTTGACGGTCGGCCTATGCCGCGTTTCTCCAATTCTTTGATCAAGCCTGCTTCGGTATAGCGAGGTGGCGGCAAGGTCTGTTTTTCTTCCGAATCTATGTTTAGAAGTTTGAGATTTTCATCAGCTTTGCAAGCAGGCAATTCTACATCTTCGCCACGGGATTCTGGATCGGCCTTGAGCCAACCGTCAAAGGTCACACGAGAACCGGTGGCTTCAAAATCGGGAATCTTATTGTTTGACGAAAGCGAAACTGACACCTCACCTAGCAAACCTGTAGCGGAGCGTGCGCTGGGTTTGCGAGGTGAGGTGTCAGTTTCGCTCCTACCAGGTAATTCAACATTAGCTAAGATCTTTGTTCTAGCCAATATAGCATCGCTCATCTGTGAGGCTATGGCTCTCTGCCAAATGAGCCTATAAAGCCTTTTTTGTTCGTCATTGGCGCCGACATTTTCTTTTGTCATATTGGTTGGTCGGATGGCTTCATGAGCTTCCTGGGCATTCTTGCTCTTGGCGCTGTATGTTCGGAATGAATGGTATTTCTTGCCGAATTTATTTTCTATGGTAGAGGCTATTTGGGCCAGAGCTTGATTCCCGAGATTTGTAGAATCGGTTCGCATATAGGTGATATGTCCAACCTCGTAGAGCTTTTGGGCTATGCCCATAGTCCGTGAAGGAGAAAAGCCTAGTCTAGAGCTGGCGGCTTGCTGGAGAGTGGAAGTGATGAAAGGCGGCCGTGGGGAGCGTTTTTGTTCGGTTTCTTCCACGGAAAGTATGACCCAAGGTTCTTTGCGGGCGATGGCCAGAATATCATTTACGATTTTATTATCATGAAGTTCTTTGGAGCAAGTCAAGATCAAAGTATCTTTTTTCTCGGTCTCAAATGAACCGGTTATGATCCAGTATGTTTCTGGCTTGAAGGCTCTGATCTCTCGTTCGCGTTCGGTGATAATCCGTAGAGCGGGGGACTG
>MHRM01000002.1:31775-41967 GCA_001822575.1 Candidatus Taylorbacteria bacterium RIFCSPHIGHO2_02_FULL_44_12 | reverse complement strand
GCGGATTTCAGCTATAGCGTTTTTTGGCGCCACCGAAGATTGGGCAAAAAAGCTAAATCCAAACATGCCGATAGATCTGGTAGCTTCGCTAGAAAAATCGATGTATCGCAATAGGGCTGAATTGAGATTGAGGGTTATTGAGGTCGGTTTTGTTTAGGGTGTTTTTAGGTGGAGGGGAATAATGTGTGCCTCTCCAGACATCTTCGAAGCCGCCGCGAACATAACTTCGCCCTCCGCCGATCATCTCCTTCGCAAACCCTAATTCTTAAGCAGAACGCGAGTTGTAGACAATAGATAGCCTTTATTCTTTTTTGATCGTTTTTTCACCAGAATTTTATCCCTATTCGTTATCATATTTTCATGAAACGAGGGATTTTTTTGTTTTGGCTTTTGCTTGTAATGGTCGCTCTTGTGCGGGTGGTTTTTTCTTTTGGCGCTTTGCCGCCTGACATAGGGCAATGCTTGAAACAGAAGATAATAGGGGAGGGTGTGGTTGTAGACGAACCGGAGCGTAAAGAAACGGGTCAAGTTTTGGTCGTATCCGCAATCCAAGTGTCATTGGCTGAAACGAAGTCTTCATGCGCGGAAAATATTTCCATAAGAATAAAAACAGATCTCTATCCGCGATTTTATTTTGGAGACTATGTTACTTTTTCTGGCAAACTAGCATACCCTTTCAATTTCCGGAGCGACAATGGGAGGACCTTTGACTATCGGGGTTTCTTGGCCAAGGACGACATTTTCCATGAGATCAAGAGTGGTGAAGTGTTTTTGGAAAAAGACGACATTACAAAAAATAACTTATCAGACCATCTCTATTCAATATTGTTTTCACTGAAGCGCACTTTTGTTTCCAATATACAAAGAGTTTTGGGCGAACCGCATTCTGCATTAGCATCTGGGTTGGTGGTTGGCGAAAAAGGCGCCTTGGGGAAAGACCTTTTGAATAACTTGCGGATAGTCGGACTGATACACATAGTCGTTCTATCTGGTTTTAATATAACCATTGTGGCAGACGCTTTGAGGCGATTGCTCATATTCCTGCCACGAGTTTGGGGGATAGCAGTCGGAGGCATAGGAATAGTTTTGTTTGGCCTTTTGGTGGGTGGAGGAGCGACTGTCGTCAGGTCTTGTCTAATGGCTAGTATCGCTTTGTTGGCGGATTTGTCTCGTCGCGACTACGATGCCTGGCGGGCATTGGTCTTGGCTGGTCTGGTAATGGTTATAGAAAGCCCGATGATACTCTTTCACGACCCATCTTTCCAGCTCTCATTTCTGGCGACCTTTGGACTTGTCACTTTGGCTCGGCCGATAGAGAAATATCTATCATTCTTGCCAGAAAGATTTGGCTTGCGTGGTATCGTGGCTACTACTCTGTCCGCCCAAATCTTTGTGTCACCATATATTATTTATGCCATGGGGCAACTATCTGTAATCGGGGTTATAGCCAATATTCTGATACTTCCCTTCGTGCCGGTTACGATGTTGGCAGTATTTGTGACTGGTATTTCCGGTTTTGTTTTCGGGCCGCTTTCACAGGTATTTGCTTTGTTCACTCACATTCTTCTCTCATACCAATTGACGATCATAGATTGGTTTGCTCATTTGCCATTTGCTTCTGTTTCGGTCTCGGCTTTCCCTGTGTGGTTCGTCTATCTTTTTTATGCTTTGGTTATTCTCGCGCTGACTGTGTCCCAATTGAGATTGGCGAAGAAGTCATCAACATAGTTTTTCTTGCCAGAGGGTTGGTAATCGGCGACATAGGAGTGTTCCCACATGTCTAGTCCTAGGAGGAGTAGACAGTCTTGGAGTTGTCCCAAATGTTGTTCATCTATCCAAGCAGTCAAGAGACGCCCCTCTTGGTGGTCATAGTAGAGCATGGCCCAGCCGATTCCTCGGGTAAGAGCAATTGCCTTGAATTCCGCCAGCCAGGTCTCAAACGATCCCCATGTTTCAGCGATTTTCTTTTTGAGTTGGCTTTTTTCTCCTAACGGTTTCGCTCCGTCTTGGAGCGAGTCAAAATATACTTCATGATTGCGCATACCATTGTATTCAAAGCCAAACCGGCGGTTGATCTCGCCTAGAGCATAGGCGTTTCCTGGTCCGAGCGGACTAGATGGATCAGCCTCTTTTTTGAGTTCGGCAATCTTCTCCAAAATCAGATTGGAATGTTTGACATAGCCAGAATAGAGCTTCAAATGCTCTTCAATAGTCTTTTTTGAAATCCCCTTGAGCTCGGGAATGTCGTATTTTTTCTCTTCAAATTTTTTCATATAATTTTGTATTTATTTGATAAAACACTCTATTGTTTGGCACATGTTTATTATACGACATTTCAGGAAGTTTTATTATTCCTTGAATGAAATTTGATGGTATTTTCGTAGAAATTTTATCGTTGTTTGGTAGGTTGTATGCATGAGTATAACCGCTGTATCACGACCATTTGTTATCGCCACCGCTCTGGCTTCGGTTGCGGTGGGGGTCAGCGGTTATGCCTGGCAACAATCATTGAGGTTAGAAGTCTTGGAGATCTACTTTTTTGCCTTGAAGGGGGGTCAAGCAATATTCATCCGCACTCCGTCTGACAGGCGGATTTTGTTTGATGGCGGGGCAAATTCCGAAATAGTTCGCCATTTGTCTAGTGTCATACCTTTTCATTCTCGCAGAATAGATATGCTCATAGCGGGGAACACATCTGAAAAGAGCGTCTCGGGTCTCATAGATGTTCTGGAAAGATATGTCATAGAACGAATATATATTCCAGCTATTACTTTGGGATCATTGGGTCTGGCAAGCTCTACAGAGAGAGCGTATGAAGTATTTTTGAGTGAATTGCGCCGGCAAAATGTTTCCACACAAGAAGTATTGGCAGGAGATAATATTGTCCTTGATAGTGTCGCAAAAGATTTTCCCGTTACGGCAGATATCTTGTTTCCTATTAGCCCAGATATTTTTGACTATTCCAAAGCCAGCGCCCCAGAAGTGGTCATGAATATCTCATATGGTTCAACGGCAGTGATGATCATAGGTAATGCAAGCAGGAAGATCCAGAATCACATCGCCAGTTCTTCTGTTCTCGGTACGGCCAGCTCTACCGCCATAGTCTTGTCACATAGCGCTATACTAGCCAATATCTCGGCGCGTTTGATGGATTTTGTCCATCCAGAATTTGTGATTTACTCAAGGCCGGTAGTTCCTTCGCAGAAAAACAACGCTTTATTGGCGAAGAAGCCCTCACCAGATCCTCTGACAGGTATTGGCAAAGAAAAAAGATTCAATGTTAGAGAGACTGGGGCAGTGAAGATCATTTCGGATGGGAAGAGGATAACAGTTGAAAATATTCGCTAGTGAAGACCTTGAGAACCTCCGGAAACAACAATGCCCACGGAGACTATGTGGTATGCCAGAGTTATGTCACTAAAGACTGATTTACGTGGTTTGAGGCCGCTGGCAGTGTCTCCGTGGGCATTGTTGTTGCCTTCGGTTCTATCGAAGCTAATCGTGACGAAATAAAGATTAAAAAGATCCCTAGAAACAAATCTTATTCAAGGAGATTATGTTTTATGTAAGAGACCTCTGTGAATTCTCTCTCTCGCGGAGACATTGCCAGCGGCCTCATACGACAGAATCTAGACTTTAGACTTGAATACTTGCATCAAGATGAGTCTCCGCGCGCGAGAGAATTCACAGAGGTCTTTCACCGTCAAATACCGTCAAATAATTTTTGCCTTCTTGAGAGCTCGGAAAGCGCCGTTTTTCTGGATGGTGCGCATACCACGGGCGGAGACGGTGATGTGGATGGATTTTTTGAGTTCAGGAATGTAGATCTTCTTTCTTTGAAGATTTGGATAGCGGCGGATAGAACCACAGGGGTTGAATTGGGTGGCGCGGGTGCGGTTGGAATATCGTCCACCGACTACTGACCCCACCTTTGTGATTGCGCAGATCTTGGCCATAACAGAAGCATGCTATCATAAACAAATTGAAAGATCAAAAATTAAAATATAAAATCGCGATTTGAAATCCAAAATCAAATACAAACTAATTCTTTATTTTAAATTATTGCTATGTTAATAATAATTTCCATAACCATTTTGATACTTTCTGTTGTAATTCACGAGCTTTCTCATGGCTTTATGGCTGACTATTTGGGTGATCCAACAGCACGCTTGGCTGGCCGTCTGACTCTAAACCCCATCAAACATCTGGATCCAGTTGGCTCGGTCATTGTTCCGATATTGACATCCATGGCAGGCTTCACCTTCGGCTGGGCCAAGCCTGTGCCTTACAATCCTTATAACCTCAAAGATAAACGCCGCGGTGAATTCTTGATCGCCGCCGCGGGGCCTGTCTCAAATCTCATTTTGGCTTTTGTATTCGGGACAATCATTCGTTTGACCGCGGGGCTAGAATCTATGAGCTCTCTAATAGAGATTTCCACTTTTATAGTCATCATTAACATTATCTTAGCTGTCTTCAACCTCATTCCTCTGCCTCCCCTGGATGGTTCCAAACTTTTGTTTGCCATATTGCCGAATCAGTATGGCAGGACTAGGCAATTGCTAGAAACTTATTCTCCGATCTTCGTTCTGATCGCTGTTTTCTTCCTTTGGCAAATAATATCTCCGATTATACCGGTCATTTTCAGGATATTTACGGGGGTAGGGCTGTGATGTTCTTCTGTTTTTTTAGACAAAACCGAAACATGCACATGTTACGGGGACTTATCTTGATGCAAGTATTTATGTCTGAAGTTTGGGTTTCGTGGTTTGAGGCCGCTGGCAATGTCCCCGTAACATGTGCATGTTTCGGTTTTGTCTGACAAGGTCCACAAACCGAGCTTGGCAAACATTCTTTTTCCTCCCCGCAATGTAGTTTGAGCCCCCGAGAATGGCCCCTATTTTGGTCGCTTCCGCGAGCCAAAATAGGGCTTGCCATTCGACGGGGCGACCTTGCGGGGAGGAAAAAGAATGTTTGCCAAGCTCTGGTCGCATTGCCTAAGAAATAGCGTCATGGTAAGGTAAATCGTGTTTTGACCAAGCTGTAAATGTAACTAATAACCAAAAAACAACCACTAATAATCATTTTTGTGCCTACGATAAACCAACTAATCAAGAATCATCGTTCTCGTTTCAAGCGGAAATCAAAGTCCGTGGCTCTGACTCGTACTTTCAACACTATCAAGAATCAGCCCATATTCTTTCCGGCCCCATTCAAGAGAGGGGTATGCGTAAAAGTAACCACAAGAACGCCAAAAAAACCAAACTCTGCCGTTCGTAAGATCGCCAGGGTTCGTCTGACCAACGGTCTTGAAGTTACCGCTTACATTCCCGGAGAAGGCCATAATCTCCAGGAACACTCCGTGGTATTGCTTAGAGGTGGCAGAGTCAAGGATGTTGGTTTGCGATATTCCGTAGTCCGAGGCGTTCTAGACAGTGTCGGGGTAGAAAAAAGAAGGAAAGGTCGCAGTCAGTATGGAAACAAGAGACCAAAACAAATTAAAAATTAAAAATCAAAATGAAAAATGACAAGGCAAAACCACAATTCAAGATGAAAGATTCCAATTCTACTTTTCTAATTTTCAATTTATCACTATGAGAAGAAAACTAAACATAAAAAGAGATCTAAAAAACGATGTTGTTTATGATTCTCTGAAAATCGCCAAATTCATAAACTATGTCATGGAAGAGGGCAAGAAAAACATTGCCCGGTCGGTGGTCTATGATTGCCTGGATATGATCAAAGAAAAAGCCAAGGTTACAAATCCTATGGAGCTTTTTGAAGCCGCTCTCAAAAACACCACCCCAGCCATGGAGGTTCGTTCTAGACGGGTAGGCGGGGCCAACTATCAAGTGCCACGCGAAGTCCGTCCGGAACGCAAACAGGCTTTGTCTATGAAATGGATCATTTCCGCTGCCAGGTCAAAAAAAGGGGCTCCAATGCATGAAAAATTGGCCACTGAAATCATGTCCGCTGCCAAGAATGAAGGCGAAGCTGTCAAAAAGCGGGAGAATGTTCACAAAATGGCCGAAGCCAACAAGGCCTTTGCTCACTTTGCCTGGTAAGGCTGTCGTATGGAGATCAGGAATATAGCTATCATCGCCCATGTGGATCATGGCAAGACCACACTGACTGATGCCATAATGGGCCAGTCCGGTCATGCCGATGAAGGTTCTATGGATTCAAACGCTCTGGAACAAGAGCGGGGTATTACCATATACGCAAAAAACACATCTGTTGTCTACAAAAGCACAAAGATCAATATAGTAGATACTCCAGGTCACGCTGACTTTGGTTCAGAAGTGGAACGAGTCCTACGCTCCATCGATGCTGTTCTTTTGGTGGTTGATGCCCAGGAAGGACCGATGCCCCAGACTCGTTTTGTGCTGAAGAAATCCCTAGAGCTCGGTCTCAAGCCTATAGTGATTATCAATAAGATAGACAAGTCTGCCGCTGATCCCGCTGGTACTCATGAAAAAGTCCTGGAATTATTCATGGAGCTGGGCGCCAATGACATCCAACTGGATTTTCCTACTGTATATGCCATCGGTCGCGATGGTGTAGCTATGCGCAATTTGGCTGATCCTCGCAAAGATCTTTCGCCCCTTTTGGATATGATTTTGGAACATGTGCCTGCGGCCAATAAGAGCGCCCAAGGACCGCTCTCTGTCCAAACATTCAATCTTGGTTATGACAATTTCCTGGGTCGTCTGGCTGTTGGTAGGATATACGACGGCACTATTCGGGCCGGACAAAATGTTTTTATAAAAAAAACAGATGGCAGTACTACAGAAGCCAAAGTTAGCAAGATCTTTGTTTTTGAGGGCAAGAAAAGAGTGGAAATCGCCGAGGCTTCTTCTGGTGACATTGTAACCATAGCCGGTATTCCAGATATTTATATAGGTGAGACTTTGACTGATAGTGCTAATACGCGAGCTTTGCCTGCTATTAAGATAGATGAACCGACCATAGCTTTGAATTTCTTGGTCAATAATTCACCTTTTGCTGGCCGAGAAGGCAAGTTTGTGACAGGACGACAGATCCGTGAACGATTGGAGAAGGAGCTTGAAATAAATGTTGGACTGAAGGTGGATTTTTCTTCCGGTGAATACTTCCGAGTCTTTGGTCGCGGAGAGCTCCATGTGGCCGTGCTTCTGGAAAATATGCGCAGAGAGGGCTATGAACTTCAGGTGTCTCAACCCCAAGTGATCATCAAAGAGATAGACGGTGTCAAAAAGGAGCCTTTTGAGGAATTGACCATAGATGCTCCGGAAGAATATTCGGGAACGATCATAGAGAAAATCGGCCGTCGCAAGGGAGTGATGAGTGATATGAGGACCAAGAATGGTCAAGCCCGGATGATCTTTGAAATACCGACTCGTGGTTTGCTCGGCTATCGCGGTGTCTTTGTTATTGATACCAAGGGCGAGGGTATTCTGGCCAGTCGTTTTATTGATTTTCGTCCTTTTGTTGGAGAGATAGAAAAACACACTACGGGATCTATGATATCTATGACGGCTGGCAAGGCCTTGGCTTTTGCTCTGTGGAATCTCCAAGAAAGGGGCCGGATATTCATAGAGCCGACGACGGAGATATATGAAGGGATGATAGTGGGAGATGTTTCCAAGGGCGAAGACATGGAAGTCAATCCTTGCAAGGGGAAACAACTGACTAATATGAGAGCTTCTGGATCTGATGAACACATTATGTTGACCACGGCCTGGAAGCTTGATATTGAACGCGGTCTTGAAACGATGCGTGAAGATGAATATCTAGAGATTACCCCCAAGAATATCCGCTTGCGCAAGAAATTCCTGACAAACACTGACAGGTCCAGGGCAAAAAGAACTTAAGAATCCCTAAAAAATTTGATTGTTCAGTCTTTTTGCTGTAACCTACTTACCTATGCAGAGAGACTACCCACTAGAGAGAGTGAGAAATTTCGGCATCATTGCCCATATTGATGCTGGCAAGACGACCACATCGGAGCGAATTCTCTTTTATACTGGTATGACTCACAAGATTGGCGAAGTCCATGAGGGAGACACTGTCACCGATTGGATGGAGCAGGAGAGAGAGCGTGGTATTACCATAACCGCCGCCGCTATCACTTGTTTTTGGAAGCCGACATATACTCCAAAGACCGATGATTCAAGCAAAATTCGTTTCAATATTATAGATACGCCTGGCCATATTGATTTTACCGTGGAAGTGAAGAGATCGCTTCGGGTTTTGGATGGAGCGGTGGTTGTATTTGACGGAGTAGCCGGGGTAGAACCACAGTCGGAGACAAATTGGCGCTATGCCGACGAAAGCAATGTTCCACGGCTCTGCTTTATCAACAAAATGGATCGGATGGGAGCTTCTTTTGAAAATTCATTCGCTTCCATTCTTGAAAGATTGAATAAAAACGCTGTCAGGTTTCAGATTCCTATCGGCTTGGAAGGGGAGCACAAGGGTGTAGTTGATCTTCTGCGGATGAAGGCCTATTACTTTGAAGGAGAAATGGGCAATAAGATCATTGAACGAGAAATACCAGCCGAGCTTATGGACGACGCGAAGAAATATCGCGGCCTGATGGTGGAGAAGATAGTAGAACACGATGATGTCGCCATGCATGCCTATCTCGAAGGAAAAGAGATTCCCATGGAAGAGCTCAAGAAGATCACCCGCAAGGCTGTCATTGCCAATAGAATATTCCCGGTCTTCACCGGTTCAGCTCTCAAGAATATCGGTGTCCAGCTTGTTCTGGATGCCGTGGTTGATTATCTGCCGTCTCCTCTAGACATTCCGCCAGTCAAGGGCATCAACCCCAATACCGGGGAAGAAGTTACTCGTAGCCCTTCTGACGAAGAGCCTTTTTCTGCTTTGGCCTTCAAGCTCCAAAACGATCCATTCGTCGGCCAGCTCACTTTCTTCAGAGTATATTCTGGCACCATAGAGGCTGGAACATATCTCTACAATTCAACCACTGGCAAGAAGGAGCGTCTTGGTCGGATCGTCCGTTTGCAGGCCAATGAAAGAGAGGAAGTCAAGAAAGTCTTTGCCGGGGAGATAGCCGCGGCTGTGGGCTTGAAGGATGCTCTGACCTCAAATACTTTTTGTGATGAAAATAACCCTATCATTTTGGAAGTGATCAAGTTTATGGAGCCGGTGGTCTCTCTAAGGATAGAACCCAAGACCAAGGCGGATCAGGAAAAGATGGGTATGGCCTTGAAGAAGCTCGGCAATGAAGACCCGACTTTCAGGATATCTTCAAATCAGGAGACTGGTGAGACCATAATTTCTGGTATGGGAGAACTCCATCTGGAGATCATGGTTGATCGGATGAAAAGGGAATTTAGCGTCTCTGCCAATGTTGGCGAGCCGCAGGTGGCATACCGCGAGACTATTCTTGGGACAGCTGAAGCTGAACACAAATATATAAAACAAACTGGAGGCAAAGGTCAGTATGGTCATGTCAAACTCAATATAAAGCCGATGCAGCCGGTGGTAGAAGGAGAAAAAGTTCGCAAGAATGTCAAGAGATATGATGATTTTGAATTTATTGACTCGGTCAAGGGTGGAGTCATTCCCCAAGAATTTATTCCGGCAGTAGAAAAAGGCGTTCGTGAAGCCATGGATCGAGGGATCGTGGCTGGCTATAAGATGGTCAATATATCTTGTGAGCTCACCTATGGCTCATATCACGATGTGGATTCCTCGGAGATAGCCTACAAGATCGCCGCTTCACAGGCATTCCAAGACGCGGTCAAACGGGCCAAGCCAGTTATATTGGAGCCGATCATGAAGCTAGAAGTGGTGGCCCCGGAAAAATACATGGGTGATATCACTGGTTCCATAGCTTCAAAGCGGGGCCAGGTAGAGGGGACAGAGCAACGAGGTCAGGCCTTGGTCATCAAAGCCACAGTCCCTCTCTCGGAAATGTTTGGTTATACCACGGAAGTTCGCTCTATGACTTCCGGCCAAGGCAGTCCTCTCCTTGAATTTGATCACTATGAAGTAGTCCCGCCAAATGTGGAAAAAGAGATTATTGAGAAGAGGAAATAGTTGACATCACTTATCCTTAGTATATACTATGGATCATGAAGACGATGATAAATATCAAGACTGATGTCAGTCTCAAAGTAGAAGCCCAGAAGATCGCCAAAGAATTGGGACTGTCTCTAAGCGCCATTCTCGGATATTTCTT
>MHRM01000002.1:5011-31768 GCA_001822575.1 Candidatus Taylorbacteria bacterium RIFCSPHIGHO2_02_FULL_44_12 | reverse complement strand
TTGGTGGCAGAAAGAAAAATGGTTTTTACTACTCATCCGTATCCCAATAGCAAAACGCGCAAGATCCTTGACGCCGCTCTGCGTGATGTTAATGCTGGAAAAAATATATCTGGACCGTTTGCCTCCGCTGAAGAAATGCTGGCGAGTCTTAATTCCTAAACGGATACCATGAGAGTTGATTATCATTCCAATTTCAAGAAACAATTCAAAAAGCTCCCAAAATCTATTCAAGACAAATTTTATCTTAGATTAAAGGTATTTCTCGATAATCCTTTTGCTTCGGAGTTAAATAACCATGCTCTGAAAGGCAGATATCGCGAATGCAGAAGTATAAATGTGACTGGAGATATGAGAACTGTTTATTCCATGAAAGAAGGTAAAGATATCATAGTCTTCCTGCTCATAGGATCACACAGCGAGCTGTATGGCTAGGCCTGTCTGTGCATGCAAACATGTTTGACGCGCATTTCCTTGTTGTGCTAGGATGAGCACAATACGCCCAATATGCGTTTTTGTGTTGTTTTTGTATTTATCAATTATTAAAAATAATTTACAAATAATATTATGGCAGTAGAATTTAATCGTTCCAAACCCCATGTCAATGTCGGCACCATCGGACATGTGGATCACGGCAAGACCACTTTGACTGCCGCTATTTTGGCTGTTCAAGCCAAGAAGGGCCTAGCCAAGGTCAAGGCCTATACGGACATCGCCAAGGGCGGCACAGTCCGCGACGCTTCAAAGATCGTTACTATTTCTCTGGCTCATGTGGAGTATGAGAGCGACAAGCGTCATTATGCCCACATAGACACTCCTGGCCACGCGGACTTTATCAAGAACATGATCACCGGGGCCGCCCAGATGGACGGAGCCATTCTGGTTGTATCTGCTCAAGACGGCGTTATGCCCCAGACTCGAGAGCATATTCTTCTGGCCAAACAAGTCGGCCTCCAAAAAGTAATTGTATTCCTGAACAAGTGCGACACTGTGGCCGAAAAAGATCTTATAGATTTGGTGGAAGAAGAAGTCCGTGAGCTTTTGGACAAGCATGGTTTTGAAGGCAAAGCCGCTCCTGTTATTCGTGGTTCCGCTCTCAAAGCTCTGGAAGGGGATGCGGCATGGACTGTCAAAATAGACGAGCTCATTAGTGCTCTAGATTCTTACATTCCGGAGCCTGTTCGTGAGATAGACAAGCCATTTCTGATGCCGATAGAAGACATTTTCTCCATAGAAGGTCGTGGAACGGTGGTTACTGGAAGGATTGAACGCGGCAAGGTAACAGTCGGCGAAGAAGTAGAGATAGTCGGTTTTCGCGATACCACCAAGACTACTATCACGGGAATAGAGATGTTCAACAAATCCCTCAAGGAAGGCATTGCCGGAGACAATGCCGGTTTGCTTTTGCGTGGCACGGCCAAAGACGGCGTTTCTCGCGGTCAAGTCTTGGCCAAGGCAGGCACAGCCAAGCCACACACGGAGTTTGAGGCAGAAGTTTATATTCTCAAGAAAGATGAGGGAGGCCGTCACACTCCTTTCTTCACCGGTTACAAGCCCCAATTCTACGTTCGTACTACAGATGTTACCGGTGAAGTCACTCTTCCGGAAAAAGTAGAAATGGTCATGCCTGGAGACTCCGTGACATTCAAGGTAAAACTGGTTGCTCCGATTGCCCTGGAAGACAAACAGCGTTTCGCTGTTCGTGAAGGAGGCAAGACTGTTGGAGCCGGTGTCGTGATAAAAGTTATTGCATAAATGGCAAAAGAATGATCAATGGTCAATAACCAATAATCAAGCAACTGATAATTGAATATTAATTTGCTTGCCAGCTAGCGGATTGATCATTAAATAAAATATCATGGTTACTACAGAAACAAAGAAAAATACGATCACAAAGTCCACAAAATCTGCTGTAGCCAAAGCCCCTAGAACGCATAAAGCAAAAGTAGGCGGACTGGAAAGTAGTGATGGCGAAATGCCTCATTTGCGTATTCGCATTAGGGCTTATGAACACAAGATACTAGATGTCTCATTGCGCCAGATAATGGATACGGCCGCTCGTTACGACGCGATTATTCATGGACCAGTGCCATTGCCGACCGAGATCAAGAAATACACGGTCAATCGTTCCTCATTCATAGACAAAAATTCTCGCGAACAGTTTGAAATGCGGGTTCACAAGCGTCTTATAGATATCATTAACCCCAACCCAAAAATCATAGAGGCTTTGACCAATATGAGTTTGCCGTCAGGGGTCAGCATAGATGTCAAGATGATGTAATCATGAAATTTATTTTTGGAAGAAAACTGAAAATGACCCAGATGTTTGACGCTGACGGCAATGCTGTGCCAGTGACGGCTATTACCGTCCGACCAAATGTCATTACCCAAGCTCGGACTATAGACATAGATGGCTATGAAGCCCTCCAAGTCGGCGAAGGCTCGCGTAACTCTAGCCGTATAGCCAAGGCCCAGAAGGGACAATTCAAGGATATGGGATTCTTCGCTTCATTACGAGAGTTTAGAATATACGGCTCATCTCTGGGGGTTGGAAACAAAATTGATCTGTCCCAATTCACGGCCGGGGATCCAGTGACGGTCAGCGCCATCTCAAAGAGCAAGGGGTTCCAGGGGGTGGTCAAGCGTCATGGTTTCGGTGGCGGTCCCCGTTCCCACGGACAAAAACATTCTGAACGCGAACCAGGTTCTATCGGTGGTGGTCTGCGTACTCGGGTACCAGTCGGCATGAGAATGGCCGGCCGAATGGGCGGGGAAAGGATAACCGTCAAAAATCTCAAAGTGATGCATGTTGACTCGGCCGATAGCGTCCTGTATGTTTCAGGGGCAATACCCGGAAGGAGAGGGACATTGGTGGAGATAGTATCAAAGTAAAAGTTCTCGTCATTCCCGCGAAAGCGGGAATCCAGGGTGTTAAGAAGTCCGTTGTAAGACCCTGGATTCCCGCTTTCGCGGGAATGACAAAAAAGCAGGAATGCAATAATTATCCACATGGAATCACCTATTTACAACCAGCAAGGCAAAGTTACCGGCAAGATCACTCTTCCCGAAAGTATTTTTGGCGTCCCTTGGAATGCTGATTTGGTCCATGAAGTGGTTCGTTTGATGAATTCAAATTCTCGGACGGCTATCGCCCACACCAAGACTCGCGGCGAGGTCAGGGGAGGCGGCAAAAAACCTTGGAAGCAAAAGGGCACTGGGCGCGCCAGGCACGGTTCTTCCCGATCCCCGATATGGGTTGGGGGCGGAGTGGCTCATGGTCCTCGCAGTGACAAGAATTTTGAGCGCAAAATCAATAAGAAAGCCAGAACCAAGGCCCTACTGGCGATTTTGTCCCGTAAATTCCAAGACGGTGAAATACTTTTTCTGGATGGCATTACCATGAATGTTCCCAAGGCCAGGGAAGCCAGAAGTACTCTGGTATCTCTTTCTGCCATAAAGGGCTATGAAAGACTGATGACCAAGAAGTCCAATGCGGCTATTATTGCTTTGGAAAAAAAATCTGCTTCGGTCATCAAGAGTTTTGGGAATTTCGGCAATATCTCGGTGGAAGAGTTCCGCAATATCAATCCGGTATCTCTACTCAACCACACCCATCTTATCATTGAAAATCCAGAGGAGGCCTTCAAGAGTCTGATCTCAAGAACGGCTTGATACATTTCCTTTTCCCTTTAACTTTTTACTTTTAACTTACTAACATGGCCTTATTTGGATTAAAACAAAAAAAAGAAGATAATAAACCGACGATTTCTCCGTCGGCGGAAGTTGTCTCTCTATCTGCCGAAAGCAGATCCAAAACTAAAGCCAGCGACATCATCCATTCTCATATCACCGAGAAGTCCAATCTTCAAAGTCAATCAGGAGTCTATACATTTCAAGTAAATACCAATGCCAACAAACATAGCGTGGCCAGGACCATCGCTTCTATTTACAAAATTATACCTGTTTCTGTGGCTATGATAAATACCCCAATCAAAAAGATCTTTGTTCGTGGCCGGCCAGGCAAGATATCAGGAATCAAAAAGGCCCTTGTCACTTTGAAAAAAGGCGATAAGATAGATTTTGCATAATATGAAATCTTTCAGACCAACAACCAAATCTCGCCGACACATGACCGTTCTGCCATTCAAGCAGTACCTGACGGCTGATGAACCTCACAAATCTCTAACTTTCGGTTTTAAGCGTGATGTTGGCCGCAACAATTTTGGTCGTATCACGGTCCGTCATCAGGGGGCTGGACACAAAAAGCTCTACAGGATGATTGACTTCAGCTATGACAAAAAAGACATCAAGGCCACCATACAGACTGTTGAATACGATCCTTTCCGGACTGGCTATATAGGCTTGGTCAACTATGCCGATGGGGCAAAGAGATATGTCTTACTGCCCAAAACCATGAAGGTTGGTGATAGTTTTGTGGTTTCCGAAAATGCCCCAGTTCAGACTGGCAATCGTCTGATCCTAAAAAATATTCCGGTCGGGTCTTTGATATACAACATAGAGATCAAGCCTGGTACGGGTGCCAAACTGGTCCGTTCAGCTGGTTCATTTGCTCAAGTCATTGCCAATGATGCTGGTTATACTCATATCAAGATGCCATCATCCGAAATTCGCAAGATTCATGAGAAAGCTTGGGCTAACATTGGAGCGGTTTCCAATGAAGAAAACCGCCTAGTTACCATTGGCAAAGCCGGCCGATCTCGCTGGATGGGCATAAGGCCGACGGTTCGTGGCTCGGCCCAAAACCCAGTAGACCACCCATACGGAGGAGGTGAACAACGGACCGGCCGCGGTCTACGCCGTCTCAAGACCCGCTGGGGCAAGCCCGCCGGCAAAGGTCAGAAGACCCGTCATCCTAAAAAATATTCCAATGTCTTTATTGTATCTCGCAGGCAAGTGGGGAAGAAATAGTTGCTGGTAACTGGTTGCTAGTTACTAGTTAATGGTTAGTGGTTGCTGGTTTCAATTAATTAATTTGACTGGTTGAATAGAAAGAGTATGATAGTTGTATGAACGATAAAATTCTCAAGAAATATAGAAATCTTTTGCCTGCGCGGGTGACTGTTGTCACAAGAAAGACAAAAATGGGTTTTATTGCGGAAGTGAAAGAGTTTGCCTATTGTTTTACGCAGGGTCGGAGCTTCGGTGAACTTGTTGAAATGCTCAATGATGCTATTTTTACATACCTGGATATTCCAGAAAAATATCGTGGACGGCTTGGTATTTATTTGCCAGAAAAAGCCGTATCAGAGTTCAATAGAGCAAGGACACAAGAAGCATTTCTAGAGCTCGTAAAAAAGCCGAATATTTCAAAATCAATTTTTAGTAGAGTTTCATTAGTTCCTGCATAATAACCATAATGTATTATGCGAATAAAACTGACGAATTTCACGCCAGATGATGTGCTTGCTATGTTTATGCGTCTTGGTGGATTCAAGATTAGCCAAGGCAGTAAGCACATAAAAGTAACCCATACAACTTCAGGCAAAGCCACTACAATTCCAAGACATTCACGAGTTGATCCCTACATATTGAGGTCAATAATAAATCACTTTATTGTCAAAGAACTGGGCTATAAGATAGATGATGTGTATTCAAGTCTGAAGAAACAAACAAAAAGTTTGACTCGGTGAACCGTCGCATGCTACCATCACTCCAAGCTCCGAGGAGCTGATTTTATTAGATTATGGTTACTTTTTACCTTTAACTTTTTACCTTTCAAATTTTCACATGTCTCGCTCGCTCAAAAAAGGCCCATATATAGATGAGAATATCCTGAAAAAGATAGCCGGCAAAAAACCTGAACAAGCTGGCACCGTCAAGACATGGGCCCGTCGATCTATGATTTCCCCAGAAATGGTAGGTTTTACCTTCGGAGTTCACAATGGACGGATTCATGTAGATGTATTTGTCACCGAAGATATGGTCGGACACCACCTTGGTGAATTTTCGCCTACTAGGAAGTTTGTTCGTCATGGAGGCAAAATGCAAAAGGAGATAGAACTCAAAGCCAAAGAATCCGAAGTAGCCGCCGCCAAGGCTGCAAAAGAAGCCGCCACAACTGCTTCGGCAAAGTAATATATCTATATGATAACTGCTTCCCTCAAAAACTATCGCATCTCGCCACGGAAGTTTCGTTTGGTGGCGGAATTGATTCGCGGGAAGGCCCTGGATCAGGCTCATGTGATCCTGGCTTCGGCTAATAAGCGGGCTAGACACCCCTTGGCCGATCTTTTGGATTCAGCCATCGCAAATGCCTCTCACAATCACAAGATAGAATCCAAGGATCTTTTTGTAAAAGAGGTTAGAGTAGACCAAGGTCGGACCTTGAAGCGCCAGATGCCAATGGCTCGTGGCTCGGCCTTTCCTATCAAGAAACGCACCAGCAATGTCAGCTTGGTCTTGGAAAAGATAATAGGAAAGTCAAAAGCCGATAAATAATTTTTACCTTTAACCTTTCACTTTTTAATTATCACCATGTCTCATACCGTCCATCCATATTCACATAGACTTGGGATCATACGCGACTGGAAGAGTCGCTGGTTTAGCTCTAATCGTTTGTACCGCGATTCTCTTAGAGGAGACTTGGTTATTCGCGAATTCTTGCAAAAGGAATTGCGATCTTTTTATCTCGGGGGGTTGGACATAGAACGCAATCAAAAAGTTTTGCGAGTCATCATCAAAACTTCACGGCCCGGGATGCTGATAGGTAAGGCTGGGGACGGAGCAGTCAAACTTCACGCCAAGATCGCGGTTCTTTTGCGCAAAAACAAGGTTGAGCTCGCCGGTCAGGAGCTCAAGGTTGATATAGAGGAAATCCGCAATCCGGAATCCAATGCCGCTATTGCCGCCATGATGGTGGCCGAGGCTCTAGAAAAACGCTTGCCATTTCGTAGAGTCCTGAAGCAGTCTATAGAGAAGATCATGGCCAATAAGGCTATTTTGGGGGCTCGTATTCGTTTGGCTGGCCGTCTGGGTGGAGCCGAGATCGCTCGGACCGAAGAATTGAAGAAGGGGCGTATTCCTTTGCAGACCTTGCGTGCCGACATTGAATTTGTTCGCGAGCGGGCACATATGGCCTACGGCGATATCGGGATCAAAGTCTGGATTTACAAGGGTGAAATATTCAAAAATGAAAAATAATATGTTATTCCCTAAGAAAGTAAAACACCGTAAATGGTTCACAAAACGCAAACATCCGGAAAAGGAAGCATCCAAGAATGAAACCCGAGGGGTGACTTTGGCTTTTGGTTCGTATGGGCTCAAGGCAATCAAATACGGTCGCCTGACTTCAAATCAGATAGAAGCGGCCCGAAAGGTCATGGTTCGATACGCCACAAAGTCAGGCAAAGTTTGGACCCGTGTTTTCCCTGATCATCCATATACCCAAAAGCCCGCCGAAGTGAAAATGGGCAAGGGCAAAGGAGATCCGATCGGGTTTACGGCCGAAATCAAGCCTGGTCGGATCATGTTTGAGATAGATGGAGTAGACGAAGTGGTAGCCGCCGAGGCTCTTCGCAAGGCTGGAACAAAATTGCCAGTCAAGACTAAGGTGGTTGGTAGAGTATAGGTAAAACATTTTGTCTGTGCCAAGAAAGCTCTCAATGAAGCCATAATACTAGACAAAAGCCCCAAGATAAACTAGAATGATTTTTATGAAAGAACAAGATACAACAGAGCCACAAGTGGCCAAAAAGCGACAGACTTTCAGTGGCATTGTCGTATCCGACAAGATGAAAGATACCTCGGTTGTTATTATAGAGCGCCATATCAAACATCCTGTATATCAAAAATTCATGACTCGCAAGACCAGAATCATGGCTCATGATCCAGGCAATACCAAGAAGATCGGGGAAAAAGCGATCATAGAAGCTTGTCGGCCGATATCAAAACACAAAGCCTTCAAAGTGATAGTTTAATACCATGCTTCAACCTCGTTCAATCGTAAATATTGCCGACAATTCCGGAGCCAAGATCGGACGGATATTCAAGGTCTTGGGCGCCACCGGCAAACGCTATGCCGAGATCGGGGATATAGTAGTCCTTTCTGTTCAGAAAGCCGAACCACGCAAGGCAATAAAAAAGAAAGATGTTCTCCATGCCGTCGTTGTTCGGCAGATCAAAGCCACCCGCCGGGCCGATGGCTCATACATCAGGTTTGATGAAAATGCCGTAGTTATTTTGGAAAAAGATAAGAAAGAACCAATAGGTGGTCGTATATTCGGTCCTATACCTAGGGAAATACAAGAGCGTGGCTATAAGACCATCATTTCCCGAGCATCCGAAATAGTGTAATTTTTACTTTTGACTTTTAATTTTTTAATTAACTACCATGCATGTAAAGAAAGGCGACACAGTCAAAATACTTTCAGGTGATGATAAAGGCCGAACAGGCAAGATCATTCAAGCTTTTCCGCGCCAAGGCAAAGTTGTTATTGAAGGCATGAATACAGTCAAGCGTCATGAACGGCCTCGCAAACAAGGCCAAAAAGGCCAAGTGGTAGAAAGACCGATGCCAATGTATGCTTCAAAGGTCAAAAAAATTTAATTTTTACATTTAACCCTGGATTCCCGCTTTCGCGGGAATGACACACGAATAACATGGAACATAAAACCGTTTTTGAACTCAATAAAGATTCTTACAAGGAGCTCAAGGGAACGCTTGGTCTGACCAACCCCATGCAGACTCCCAAGCTGGTCAAGATGGTGGTGTCTAGCGGCTTCGGTTCGGTCAAAGACAAACGCAAGATAGATCTGATATCTGACCGTTTGGCTAGGCTGACTGGTCAAAAACCGATAATTCGTAGCACCAAGAAAGCTGTGGCAGGGTTCAAGACCCGCCAAGGAGATCCTATAGCTTATCAGATTACTCTGCGTGGCAAGACTATGTCTCAATTCATGGATCGTCTGATAAATATCGCTTTGCCCAGGACCAAAGACTTTCGTGGCTTGCCTCGTACGGCCGTAGACGATATGGGCAACTACACCATCGGTCTCAAGGAGCATACAATATTCGCCGAGACTGCCGATGAAGATCTCAAAGATGTTTTTGGTATGGGTATTGTTCTGGTTACTTCTTCCAAGAACAAAGCAACGACTTTGGCATTATTGGAACATTTGGGACTACCTCTGAAGAGGGAAAAGAAAGAGAAGAAATAAGATTTTCAAATTAAAAAAAGCACATATTCTCTCGAACATGTGCTCCGGACTCAACGGTAGGACACGCAACGTTGCTTTACTTAGCTGAACTGAACCAAATTATTTTAACGACGAAGAATTGTCTTCTTTATAGTTTCGAATGCTATTCCAGAGTACGTTGCTATGCGCGACCGAACGCCACTTCACCCCACAGAATAGAAACTCGAAACTGTCCGAATTGCTTTTTTGGTGGATGAAATAGACCGATCCCGACTTTTCCTGCCTCATTGAGTATTCTTTGGAGGAGGAAATCGTCTAGATACTGTTCATTAACGGAAATTTGGAGAGCAAGTCTCCAATCTCCGAACTTCGGTGCCACTACGATTATGGATCTCTTTGATCCAGGCGATGCGTGTTGGATGCTTGAATATGTCTTCCAGACGGGACATTTGTTGTCTGTATCCCTCAATGGAAGGTGTCCATTGGGAAGGTTAATAGCTGACTGAAGCTTGAAAAAACTAGGTTGTTTCCCATTGACTGTAACCCGTGAACAGCCGGTTCGGATGGCACCCCAGAGCCAGGAAACAGGTACTGCCGGATTACCGTGCTCGTCTTGTGACATCACACCGTAGACTTCTTGCTCAAGAGTCTTTTCAGTTTGGCCATTGGAAGCAATCTGGTCTCGAAGTTGATGTCTAGAAATGCGGTGTAAAAGGATCGGCGTTGTGCCGACTAAAACCAAATTCAATGTTCTCATAACTAAAAACACGATAACACATCCAGTAAGTTTAGTCAAAAAAAGCGGCCGGCAAAAACCAACCGCTCCGAACATTGCTAGACGGGACTAGACTGAGCTTCGCGCCGGAGAACCCAACCGAATGGAATTAGTTAGCGAAACAATAAAATCATTTCGCTCCTCACTCGACCTTGCTCAAGCACAGCGGACCGGACCCAACTCCACAATACTGGACTGTACGTAACCGAACTCCGAAAGTTAGCAAGAAAACAGGAAATCTTCTTGCTCCAGGCAGGACCATGCGTTACTCGACCGAACAGCGGCTAACCTAACACAACCGAGAATTTTAGCGGGGAGATTTTCACACCTCCCCGCTCCGGACTGCGACGAACCATGGGCTACGCAACTGGACCAAGCTACACTCAATCAAGTTATAATCACCCCACCAGCTCAATCCCCTCCTTCACACACTGATCAAGCGTCAGATCCCCTTTGTAGGAAATCTGAAGTGTTTGCGGTAAGGAAGCGAAGACTAGCGGTCGGAACTGTTGCGAGATGAATATGGTAACACCAAGGTCATCTTGACTGCGGATGTTGCGTCCTCGTACTTGAAGTACGGAGAGCATCACACGCCAATTCCAGACTGCCCAGCGATTTCTACCATACCGCCTCTCCTCAAATTGTGTTCTAGGATCGTCTGGTGGCGGATAGGCTGGACGAAGCACGAATATGACTGGAGCAATCTTTCTAGGCAGGTCAACTCCTTCACCAAAGTTTGACATTGTGCCAATGAGGACATCGCCTTCACCGCCCCTGAACCGTATGGCCGCTTCTTTGGCAGTAACGCCATTTCCATACGAGATAGCTTTGACTCCTTCTTCAAGCATGATAGAAAGAAGTTTTTCTCTCTCTTCGTTGGAAACGGTGACACAAAGCGAACGGATGCCTTTGACGGCAAGCTTTTTGGTTGCTCTGGCTATGCGACGCATCACCTTGGTGACGTCGCCACGCTTCCGTTCTTGGAAAGCCAAATTTGGCGTGTCAGTTGGCATAAAGATCCTAGTCTTCTCTGCCGGGAATGATGGTGGCAAGGATAGAAAAGGAAGTTTAATTCCAGATTCCTGTCCGAAGATCACATTATCCCCAACGGTGGCGGACAAAGCGATTGTCGTCTTTCCCAAGAGTAGTTTGGAGACTAATGGGGCGATATAATGAGAACAAACTACAAGCTTGTGAGCCACGCGATTATTCTCTCCCTTTTCTTCCACATGATAAGCGTAGGTGTAGGCCAAGGCGCCTCGATTCCCTAGAGGTAGGGACAATTCAAGCGATCGGATATAACGCCGTAAGTTCCGTACAGTTCCCTCTATTTTCTTGAGTATTTCTACATTGCTTTCGGCATCCAGGCTTCTTTCCTGGATGGCTTTTGCTACCGATCTTTCCACCGCCTTGCTATCAATGGTGTCAAGAATGCTCATAAGACCCACTATCTCTGATGCCTCTAGAAGCGTACCGCGATGAGCCGGCTTGCTCTTGATGATGGCGATCATCCGTTTCCGGAAGTGATCAAGAACACCAGCGGCTTGGTCTTCTCCTACTTTCTCAAGAATCTCCACTGCTTTTTCCAGATGCCAATCGGTGATGTCGTAGGACAATGCCCCTCTAACTGTTTCCGGAAGCTTGTGTGCTTCGTCAATGATCAGGACATCAGGCTCTGGAAAATCTTTGGAGAATAGTCGCGAGAATAGATAGAATGCCAGAGTAGCTAGAACAGGCTTTCTTGAATTTCTGGCTTCAAACTTCTGTTTGAGATATGGGCAAGGAATAGCTCCGAGCTCCTTGATCTCTCCAGTCTCCTGATTGACGCGATGCGGACAGGTGTGGAGCATAGAACAGGGAATTTCATCGGCCTTGAACTTCGTCTTTGACTCTGAAGTCAAGCCAAATTTTTCCCTCTCATAAAAGAAACAGGGGAAATCGTTGCGCCCTAGAGCGACGGTGAAGTCTTTCGGGAATCGCTGTCGGATCTGTTCAAGTACTGTCTTGGTTGGCGTAACCAGAAAACATCTCTGAAAGTGTTTTTCGGCAGTACGGGCAATGGTTACTTCTATCGCCGTCTTGCCTTCACCCGTCGGCAATTCAAGAATCGTCGAGCCATTTTCGGCGATGAATCTGAATCCGGTCTCTTGTTGTGGACGCATTCCGTCTCTGAATTCGCCGTCTGTGGGGAATTGGGATTTAAGCTCATCCCAAGAGAGCCAATGATGTTTCATTCTTATTCTTTTATTTGTCCTCCTTGGTTTTGGTGTAGGAGGATTTTCAATTTACTGGGTGTTTGTATTCCAATACAAATGCACTCTCTACAGAGTATTATCTGATGTAGATATAAGCATAAAAGTAGTATCTAGTCAATTTTTTGCTTTGAATAAAAAAGCGACGGATGAAATAACACCCGCCGCTCATGACTTCGCCGCAGGTTACTTTGCGATACAAGACTTCAGTTCGCGTTGTAACAGCGTCAAACTCCCGCCAACTCGAGCATCTCCTTGGGAGCTGTCTCGGCAGTGTAGGTGATGTGTTCGATCACCTGTTTCTCGTCCTCAATCGGCAAAACTTCCACCTTCTCGATCACGAAACGGCCGAAGCGACCTTTCTTGGTCGGGCGCCAGTCGGAAAAACCAATTTTGCGACCGGCGATTTCGAAGAGCGCATCCACCGTCTTCTCATTGATCTCGCGATCGCAGTCGAAAACGACGGGAATGGTCAAGCTCCAGTGCGGAATGCGCGGACGAGTGATGCACACAGCCGTCTCAGACGAACCTTGATGCATGACGCCGCCCTGCAAGAAGGGTGTCCACGGAATATCGCCCTTCTCATCACATCCGTTGAATTCGCAGAATTCCGTGCGAAATTCCAGAAAGTCGAAGATGATCGTGGACTTGGCAGTCGAGATTGTTTTCTTGCCCTTGTAGGTGATATGCTGACCAGTTGCAATGAGTGCAGCAATGATGTTTTGGAGAGGAACTCCCATCTTGCCATTTTCGCTCCGATAGAGCTTGGTGGCGGCCTCGTCCTCAATCGTCCAATCAGTCCGGACGGGCAGACGCTTCTTGCTCCGCAGGCTTTCGAGAAGCTCACGGGACTTGGGGTTCTGCAACATGCCGGGTGACAGTTGTTTGACGGTATACTGGCGTAGTTGTTTCATTTCGATGTACCTTTGTCTTTAGTTCCTCGCTTTCGCTTAGAACAAGGCGTTTTTGCCTCTTTGGTTGAATTTATTTCAAAAGGCCGTTTGGCCGAACAGAGATATGCTCTCCTGTCTGCTTCTGCTCGGAGAGTATTATATTATTGCTAATAAGTCAATAGTATATTGTAGTGCGATGTTTGTTTGTGGTCGATGAATACCACGATTGACTCCGAATGCGCTCATCTGCTACCATCCTCAATGCCTTACAAAGATCGTTTTTGTGAAGAAAATGATTGGAAGCATGCCATATAGGCGAGCTAACCAGTCAATATTTTATTTTTTGAAGACCCTATAATGGCCAAAACATCAGTCATTGCAAGATCACTCAAGAAACCCAAATTCAAATCTCGGGTGGTCAGGCGCTGTTTCCGCTGTGGCCGGAAGCGCGGCTATATGAGAGACTTTGACCTATGTCGCATTTGTTTCCGTGAATTCGCCAATGAAGGCGTCATTCCTGGCATAAAAAAATCATCATGGTAACCGATCCTGTTTCAGATCTCATTGTTCGTTTGAAAAACGGCAGTGATGCAAAAAAGAAAAGCATTCTTGTGATTTACTCACGGTTTGTGGAGAATATCGCTCACGCTCTCAAAAAAGCCGGTTATATATCGTCTGTGATCAAGGACGGCAAGAAGAATGATAAGAGTTTGGAGCTTGGTATTGTTTATATTGGTGGCGAACCGAGGATTCATGAGGTCCAGCGGATTTCCAAATCTTCTAGGCGGATATATCAGAAGCACGGAGATATAAGGATGTATCGGAGTGGATTTGGCAATACCATATTTTCAACTCCCAAGGGAGTCTTGACCGATGTTGAAGCCAGAAAACAAAAAGTCGGCGGGGAGGTATTGTTTAGAATATGGTGATATATTTAAAAATCAAAACTTGTCCTCGCGAAAGCGGGGATCTAAAATTACAATGTCCAGAATAGCTAAAAAACCTATAATTTTACCACCCAAAACTGAAGCTGTTTTTTCTAGTGGGATTATGACTGTGAAGGGGCCTCTGGGCGAGCTTTCAAAGAAGTTTCGTGATGATATAAATGTTCTAATTGAAGGCGGTTCTGTTACTTTGACCCAAGGTCGCAAGACACTTCAGGCCAAAGCTCTGTGGGGAACATATGCCTCGCATCTTAAGAATATGATAGCTGGCGTCAACAAACCATACGAAAAAAGATTGATCATAGAGGGTATCGGTTTTAAGGCTGATGTAAAAGGAAAGGAATTGGTTTTGGTAGTCGGTTTTTCACATCCTGTTCATGTGCCGATTCCAGAGGATATAAAAGTATCCACAGAAAAGAATACTATCATCGTTTTGGGTATTGATTGTGAGAAGGTCGGCCAATTTGCCGCTCAAGTCAGAGCTATCAAGAAACCTGAACCATATCTAGGCAAGGGTATCCGCTATAGCGATGAAGTCATCCGTCGCAAGCAAGGCAAGAAAGCCGCATAATAATCGTATGAAAACCATTCTTGAAAACAAAAACAGAATATTTCAGCGCCGACGCTTGCGTGTTCGGGCCAAGATTCACGGTACGGCCGAGCGGCCCCGTTTGTCCATATTTAGATCAAACAAATTCTTGTACGCCCAGATCATAAATGATGATCTTGGTCAGACTTTGGCCGCGTCTTCTTCTCGCAATTTGTCTGGAACCAAACCGTCAGAGCATGCCAAGACGGTCGGGGTGATGATTGCCAAAGCGGCAAAAGCGGCTAAGATAGACAAGATCGTTTTTGATCGCAATGGTTATATATACGGTGGCAAGATAAAGACCATAGCTGATGCCGCTAGAGAAGGAGGTTTGGATTTTTAGAATATAAATACATGACAGAAAACAAAGAAAACAATATTGAAGATCCAGTTACTGTTGAAGCAGATCTTTCGGATATCAAAGTTCCTGTTGTTGATTTGGAGGCTTTGGCGGTCGTGGAAGAAATTCCTGCCATTGTTCCGATAGTGTCTGCTAGCAAGATTACTCCAGGTCGCAAAATACGAGATCTGGCTCGCCGTGGTGGCAGAGGTGGAGCCGCTTCGGGAACATCCACAGGTGGCCGTACTGGTCGCTCTGGTAGCAGGGGAGATTCCCGTGATCGGGTTAAACCAGAATTTGAAGCCAAAATCATTGATATCCGTCGTGTTACGCGGGTGGCCGCTGGTGGCCGCCGTTACAGTTTCAGCGTAGTGGTTGTGGCCGGCAATCGCAAGGGCCGAGTTGGAGTAGGTTTGGGTAAGGGTGGCGATACGGCATCTTCGGTGGACAAGGCTACTCGTGATGCTAAGAAACATCTGATTACTGTACAATTGAGCTCGGCCATGACTATACCTCATGCGGTTGAAGCCAAATATGGCAGTGCCAGAATTATGATCTTCCCGGCTCGCGGAAGGGGTGTGGCCGCCGGTAGTTCGGCCCGTACAGTCATAGAGCTGGCTGGAATCAAAGACATATCCGCCAAAATACTTTCTGGTAGCAAAAATCGCCTCAACAATGCCCGTGCCACCATAGCGGCTCTGGAAAAGTTGACGAAGATTCCCAGGAAGGCGCTGACAGGGAATTCATGGCAACCGAAAATTAAAATTTAAAAAACTTTCCTTAATTTTTGATTTTCATTAACACTATGCAATCTCACCAACTAAAAAGAATTCATCCCAATATGCCACGCATGACTGTGGCTCGTGGTGGCCGTCGCGGCAAGACTGCCGGTCGTGGAGGCAAGGGCCAAAGCGCTAGAGCTGGCAACAAACGCCGTCCGGAATGGCGCGATATCATAAAAAGATTGCCAAAATTGCGCGGCCGAGGCAAAAATATCAATATGCCTATCAACCTCAAGCCGGCTACCGTCAACATCTTTTCTCTCCAAAAATCATTTCTGGTTAATGATAATGTCTCACCGGCAATTCTGGTTCAAAAAGGCCTCGTAACAACTCGTTCCGGTCGCGTCCCGGATATCAAAATCTTGGGAGATGGGGAGATTGATAAGGCCTTGAATGTATCGGGTTGCCAGGTTTCGGCTGGAGCCAGAAAAAAGCTAGAAAAAGCTGGCGGAACAGTCACGGCTATTCCAGTCATGGAGATTATCAGAAAATCTGATCCTAACAATCAAAAATCCATTAAACTTGTCAGCCCAAAAAAGACAGTTGAGAAGAGCAAAACAAAATAAAAATGAAAAATTTTGGGGAAAAAATAAAAATAGCTTTTAAGGATCCGATGTTGCGTAAAAGGATCGGTTTTACGGTTTTGGCTTTGGTTGGTTTTCGGCTATTGGCGGCTATACCAATACCCAGCGTAGATCCGGTCAATCTAGCCAACCTCCTTTCTTCAAGCCAGCTTTTTGGCTTTTTGAATATATTTTCCGGAGGCGGTTTGTCCAATTTGTCCATAGTGATGTTGGGTGTCGGACCTTTTATCACAGCCTCCATCATCATTCAGCTTTTGACCATGATATTCCCGCGCTGGAAGAATATGCTCAATGAAGAGGGTGAGGCTGGTCGGATGAAACTCTCCCAATATTCTCGTTTGATCGGCGCCCCTCTGGCTCTGGTCCAAGGGGCTGGATTTTTGTATCTTTTGCAGTCCCAGAATGTTTTGCCCCATCTTGGCATAACCGCATTGATAATAAACACCATTGTGGTGGCGGCTGGTTCCATCTTGCTGATGTGGATCGGTGAATTGATTTCAGAATTTGGCGTCGGCAATGGTGTTTCTCTGATTATTTTTGCCGGAATTGTTTCGGGATTGCCAGTTAGTCTGGCTCAGAATTATCAAAAACTGATAGCCACAGGAGGATCTGATTTGCCTTTTTATATTGCCGTCTTGGTTGTGGCCGTGGCGGCCACCCTGGCGGTGGTTTTTGTAACCGAAGCCGAACGATCGGTCCCAGTCACTTATTCCAAACAGGTCAGAGGCAACAAAGTATATGGCGGGACTTCCACATACTTGCCTTTGCGTCTAAACCAGTCCGGAGTCATCCCTATCATTTTTGCTCTCTCAATCCTTCTCTTCCCCCAAATTATCACCAGTGTTTTGTCCAAATGGGACAGTTATCCATTGATCGCCGGCTGGGCAAGTTCACTGGGAGTCCTTTTGGCCAATTTATGGGTCCATGGGATATTGTACTTTGTTTTGGTGGTGGCTTTCACCTACTTCTACACGGCCGTAACCTTTGATCCGAAGATGATATCCGAAAATTTACAGCGTTCAGGAGCTTTCATCCCGGGTGTTCGCCCAGGAGATCATACTCGTGATCATCTATCTAATATTGTCACTCGGATCACTCTAGTTGGAGCCCTTTTCTTGGGTACCGTGGCTATTTTGCCTCTGATTATCCAAGGATTTTCTCCCGGCAATAATGATCAGTCATTTGCGGTCGGCGGCACGGCTCTACTCATCGTAGTCTCGGTCGTTCTTGATCTCTTGAAAAAGATAGATGCTCAAGTGGCGATGAGGGAATACTAAAAATTAAAAATTAACTATGCTTCCTCAATCATTCATATTCATAGGACGGTCTGGGTGTGGTAAGGGCACACAGGTAGAACTTTTGATCAAGGCCTTGAAGGAGAAGGATGGACACCGCGACATCCTATATATCCAGACAGGCCAAGAGTTGCGGGAGTTCATTCAAGGTAATTCTGTTACCCAAAAAAAATCAAAAAATATATATGATGCTGGCAAACTAGAACCAGAATTTTTGTCCATACACATGTGGAGCAATCTTTTGGTAGAAAAATACAAAGGCGGAGAACATGTCATATTTGATGGCACACCTAGGAAGTATCATGAAGCAGGAGTACTGGATTCGGTTTTTGATTTCTACGGCCTAGGCAAACCATGGGTTGTTAATATTGATATTAGTCCCGAAGAAGCTCTCAAAAGATTGCTTATTCGCAAGAGACTTGATGATAGTGAAGAAGATATAAGACAGAGGTTGTCTTGGTATGAGAGCGATGTCAAACCGACTATAGAATATTATCAGAATAACCCTAGATATAACTTCTTGAAGATAAATGGAGAGAGGATGGTGGAAGAGATTTCAAAAGATCTTCTGGAGAAAGTAGGGCTTTCATGATAACTATAAAAACCAAAAAAGACATAAGTATCTTGCGAGAAGGGGGTCGAAGGCATGCAAAGATATTGAGAGAATTGGTGAGCTTGGCGGTCCCCGGGGCACATTCAAGCGAACTAAACAGACATGCCGAAGAGCTTATAAAAAAGCTCGGAGACAAACCATCTTTTTTGAATTACCGTCCAGCCGGAGCAAAAAGACCATATCCGGCCAGTCTATGTGTCTCTGTCAATGATGAAATAGTCCATGGTATACCAAATGAGAATGACAAAATTCTGAAAGAAGGCGATATTGTTGGATTGGATCTAGGTTTGTCGCATCATGATTTGATAACCGATATGGCTGTGACGATACCGGTCGGACATATCAGTCCAGAACTAGAACAACTCATCCGAGTAACCAGAGAGGCTCTAGTGGCAGGCATAAAAGTAGCCAGAGGAGGTAACAAAATAGGTGATATAAGCAGTGCCATAGAACAGCATGCTTTGAAATACGGATACGGCATTGTCAGAGAACTTTCTGGTCATGGAGTGGGATACAGTGTCCATGAAGCTCCGTATGTGCCAAACTTCGGCAATCCGGGCAAAGGTAATATTTTGAGACTGGGAATGGTTTTGGCCATAGAGCCAATGTTCAATATCGGCACCTCAAAAACGAAACTAGACAAAGACGGTTATACCTATCGCACTGCTGATGGCAAACCGAGCGCTCATTTTGAACACACTATTTTGATCACCACAGGCGATCCTGAAATACTGACACAATGATCTGATTTGGAAGTAGGGCTTGAATGACATACAATATAGCCTATGCGTTCATACATTCTGGCTTTGGTTATTCTCGGTATAGTTTATTTTATTCATATATCAGGAATTTCCGGTTGGTATGTATGGTATCCATGGCTTGATATCGTGGCTCATGGTCTGGCTGGCATAGGCATAGGCTTTTTTGTTTTGGGTCTTATGCGATCTCTTATTCCTAAGATAAAGCGGCCAGGGCTCTATGTAATCCTAGGCGTTTTGGCATTCGGTTTGGCCTGGGAATTGTTTGAGATATTTTACGACATAGCCAAATATCCTTTGTGGACGAGACTTTATTTTTTGGATACAGCCAAAGATCTTTTTATGGATTTGGTTGGGGGCTCTCTCGTAGCTTGGTTTTTGTCATTCCTGCGATCCGCCGACTGGCAGAGAGAGTCTAGGGTCTTACCACCTATTTCTTAAAACCCTAGATTCCCGCCTTCGTTCATCTCAAAGCTCGATTATCATTGATTTCTTCGCCTGCGTGACTTGCGTCGGACGATTGTAAGTTTTGCTCGGCTTGGAATACAAGATATTATCTTGTCCATATCAAAAGCCTCACAAAAACCAAACAATCGTCAACGACGCTCAAACAGGTACTCGGCTTCAGAAATCAATGATAATCGAGCTTTAGACAAACCAATGAAACACACGCTCACATTTTGTTCCGGAGTCAGCACCGTCACAGGCGCCAACTTTTTGTTGAAGACTTCTTCCGGTCACAACATATTGGTTGATTGCGGAATGATTCAAGGCTTAAGGATAGCCGCCGAAGACAACCGCCAGCCTTTTGGCTACGATGTATCTAATATTGACGCTCTTCTCGTCACTCATGCCCACCTGGATCATGTCGGACGGATTCCCAAACTTGTAAGTCAAGGCTATAAAGGACCAATATACTCCACGCTCCAAACAAGAACTCTGGCAGAACTTGTCTTGAATGACGCCGTTCGTATTCTCGGTATGGAAGCCCGCAGTCAAGGTTTGGAACCTCTTTATCAAGAGAGTGATGTCCAAGCCGTATTCCCTCTATGGGAAACTGTTCCATATCACCAATCGTTCAAAGTTTTGGAAGGCGTGGAGATATTTCTCAAAGACGCCGGGCACATTCTTGGTTCTTCTATGATTGAGGTACGTTTGCTAGAAGGATCAAAGGAAACAATTGTCTTGTTTACAGGGGACCTGGGCAATTCGCCGGCCCCGCTTCTTCGTGACACAGAAACAGTCGGTTCTGTTGACTATATGATCATGGAAAGTGTCTATGGCGATCGTAATCACGAAGCTAGAGCCGAAAGGGATAATAAGTTGAAAAAGATAATTTTGGAAAGCATTGCCAAACGGGGAACCTTGGTCATTCCATCATTTTCTATTGATCGGACCCAGGTTTTGCTTTATGAGTTGAATAACATGGTAGAAAAAAATCAAATCCCCAGTATTCCGATCTTTCTTGATTCTCCGATGGCGGCCCAAGCGACCGAAATATACAAAAACAATAAAGAGCTTTTCAACGACAGGGTCCAGAAGCAAATAGACAACGGTGACGACATCTTTTCTTTCCCGCGTCTCAAAATCACGGTTTCAGGCGACCAATCGCGGGATATAGAAAATACATCTGGAGTCAAGATCATTATCGCCGGCTCGGGGATGTCAGTTGGCGGCAGGGTCATAAGTCATGAAGAACGATATTTGCCGGACTCTAACAGCACCATACTATTGATGGGATATCAGACGGTTGGTTCACTGGGACGTGAATTGGCAGAAGGTTCCAAAAAGATCCGGATTCAGTCTAAGAACATTCATGTAAAAGCCAAGATAGAAACTCTCTATGGTTATTCGGCTCACAAAGATGGAGATCGTTTGCTGGAATTTGTGTCTACGGCGGACATCAAGAGGTTGAAAAGGGTATTCCCGGTCATGGGCGAACCCAAGGCGGCTATGCATATTGCCCAGAGGATAAACGATGAACTAGGCATTGAGGCGCTGATGCCAGAGCAAAACAGAGCTTATGAGCTAGATTAGTGAGCAACCAAAAACCCTGAAGGTGGCTGTCCACCTTCAGGGCACCGGGTATTCGGACACTTTTCCGATAGCCGGTCCCACAATGCAATGGGTACAACTATTTTACCATGTCAACAATTTTTTGGAAGACCTCTGGTTTGGTTTGAGCAATATAAGCTAGTGATTTGCGGTCCAAAGCCACGGATTTCTTTTTGGCGGCGTCTATGAATCGGCTGTAGGACATTCCGAGAGGCCGCAGAGCGGCATTGATCCGGACATTCCAGAGTCTGCGGAAGTCGCCTTTTTTGTCTCGACGGTGAGCAAAGGCATAGGCTCCGGCATGCATCAGGGCATCGGTGGCGGCGCGCTCTTTTTTTGAACGATCAAAGCGAAAACCTTTGGCGGCTCGGAGAGTGGTGCGACGATTCTTGAGGGCATGGACGGCTTTTTTGACTCTGGTCATGTTTGTAAATTAAAATTTATAAATATTGGATAGCCTTAGATATTAACCAAGAAACGGCTCTTGGCTTTGTTGTTCATATAAATCCTTGTCATCCGCCGTTTGCTCAAAGATGTGGCCGTCCGTTCTTTGGCATTGAAATGGTTTTGGCCGGATTTGCGCGACAAAATCTTACCGTTGCGGGTAACTTTGAGGCGTTTGGCGTAAGATTTGTTGGTTTTGATCATATTATTTTTTCTCTATTATGACGGTTAGACCCTTTGGGCCTCTGGTGACAGCTTGGGTCATTTTGTATTCTAGGGAGATCAGAGTCAGGATCCGTTCCAATCTCTCCTTGAGGAATTTGAGCTCCATGTATTTGGCCCTGCCGGACAAGAATAGGTCAACCTTGACTCGATTGTTCTCTGCCAGCCAGTCGGAAACTTTTTTGGCTTTGAGAGCCAAGTCATGATCGCCGGTGCCGATCTTGATCTGAATGCTTTTGAGCTCGGTGGTCTGAACTTTGGATTTGGCGGCACGCAGTTTTTTCTTTTCATCGTACAGGTACTTGCCATAATCCATAATCTTGGCGACTGGCGGAGTGGCTGTCGGAGAGATCTCTATGAGGTCAAGTTCCAGCCCATGGGCTTCTTCCAAAGCTTTTGAAAGGGATATGACTCCCAGATTTTCTCCGAGAGCGGTGATGACGCGCAGTTCTGGCGCCTTGATTTGATGGTTGATTTTGACTCTGATTGCCAATTGCTTACTGTTACGGAGTCTTATTTATAGCACATGATCGGTAATATTTACAAGTTGTTTCTTTGTCTTGTCATTCCCGCGAAAGCGGGAATCCAGGGTCTTTCTGAATTACATCGAATCTTCACCTTGCTAGTCTTGTTTACAAGAATACGCCCTCCGCCGATCATCTCCTTCACAAACCCTGATTCTTTAGCAATACGCGAGTTGTATACAAGATATAATCTTTATTTTTTTAAAAATCGGGTTTGTGAAGGAGATGATGCGACTTTGGGCGTTCGGTTTCCCCACGCCCGCTTCACAGGAACTTCCTGACCAACCTAATGAGAATTTCTGGAATTTTCTCAACAAAAAATCTTTTAGGCCATTCTTGAGGATCAATTTCTACAGAATCCTTGGTGTCCTTTTTGAAGTGACTTTCCAATTCTTTGGCAAAGCCTGGATCGCGAGTGACTATATTGGCTTCAAAATTGTACAAGAGACTGACACTATCCAGGTTCAAGGAACCGACAGTGGACCAATTTCCGTCCACAATAGCGGTTTTGCTATGAATAAAGTTGCCTCTGTATAGAAATATTCTGGCGCCGGATTCTAGGAGGCTGGTGAAATAAGAACGGGCCCCGATATCCACGGCATAAAAGTTTGATTTTTCGGGCAGAATGATTCTAACATCAACACCTCTTTTGGCGGCGCTCCTCAAGGCATGAGCCAGGATCAAAGTCGGCACGAAATACGGGGTAGTAATATAGATATGAGAATCCGAATGGCGAATGGCTCTGACTAGTTCGGTGTAAATATGTCTGCGACCGGGAGAGGGATAGTTGGTGATATAGCGAAACTGGTGGTCTTTTATGTGTAGGCGTGGCGGCAGGGGTCTCTCTTTCTTTGCTCGGCCCCACATACGGGCAAAGGCATTTTCCATTTCAAGGACTACAGCTCCTTCTAGGCGGACATTTGTGTCTCGCCAATTCATAAGTTTTTCATCAATGCATATGCTACCTGTGTAGCCGATCTTGCCATCTATGGTCAGGGTTCGTCTATGATTGCGCAAGAACCACGAACGATAATTTGGGACATTGAAATAACCAGGGATCAGATTCTTCCAGAAGATCAGTTCTATGCCGCTCTTTTGGAGTTCGGCGGCCATATTTGTTCCAAAGAATGTAAAACTACCTTGAGCATCCCAGAGTAGTCGGACTCGTACGCCATTCTTGGCCCTTTCGGTGCATATATCTATAAATTTTTGACCTATGCCACTGACATTGAATATAAATTGCTCAAGGCATATGGTCTTTTTGGCTTGGGAGCAATCTTTGAGCATTGCCTCCCAGGCTTCTTCATTTGAGGAATAGAGGTTCCAAGAAGTGTCTGGCATGGCGTAAGTCTACAGTGTAGACTTATCTCATGTCTATCTTGCTAGACAATAAAAAAGCCCATCTCAACTATGAAGTTTTGGAAACATTTGAAGCCGGAATTGAACTTTTTGGTTTTGAGGTCAAGTCTCTGAAGAATAAACAGGGCTCGCTTGATGGTGCACACGTCATTATTCGGGGCGGAGAGGCCTATGCTATTGGGATCCTGGTACCACCGTATCAACAAAACAACACACCCAAAGATTATGAATCGAGGCGTAACCGCCGCTTGGTATTGACCAAGAAAGAGATTGCCAGAATGGCGGATATTGAGTCTGGCAGAGGATTGACAATAGTGCCCTTATCAATGTATATTAAAGGCGATCGCATCAAGATATCGTTGGCTTCAGTTCGCGGCAAGAATAAACGCGACAAGAGGGAGACAATCAAGCGTCGTGAAGTAGATAGGGCAATCAGAAGAGAGTTTAGAGATCGTTGACATCGACACGCCGTAGTTCTGCGAAGCTTTAGCGAAGCAGAACGGAGGCGGTCAAAATAAGCCCTTCTTCGCTGAAGCTTCGAAGGGCAAATTTACGAAGTAAATTTGGGGATGATCGGCATTGACAATCGTTCGTTTTCGGTCGTGGCGGCGCGAGCTCCATTAACTCGCAAAACTGATGGAAAACCTAAATGCAAAATCTTCTGTCTCTCCATACTTTGGAGCCAAGGACTTCGCATTCGCTCTTGCATAAAGGGCGCGCCTACCTCGGGGGATCCTAACTCGAGGACCCTGGTGTTATAACTTGGATGTAGGATAGCGCGCCTTCTCACCGCGCCATCCGAATCAATGAGATCGCGGACATGCGTTTTGCAAGCTTTCATGGCATGTCCGTCAAATCCGCTAACGCGGACTAAAGCATGCTATCGCCGTAGAGCCGTCCGGAAAAATCGATTGCACCTGGGTTCGATTCCCAGCATCTCCACTGCTTCGCAACCCGGCTAACGCCGGGTTGCTTCGCAGTGCAAGCACAATACAAACCATCACATACGGTGTTTTGTTGTTTGCGAAGCAGTGTCCTGCGAAGCTTCAGCGGAGCAGGATATTTTGCTACTATTCGTACATGTCTTATTTTGTTTACATTCTAAAAAGTGAAAAAGGATGGTTCATTTTATGTTGGTTCATCCGAAAATTTGCGTTCACGTATTGCCAATCATAAATCTGGATCAGTCATAACCACTTCCTCAAGACTCCCCATTGCCTTGGTTTGGTATTGTTGTTTTATAGACAAGAGAAATGCTCTTAGATTTGAAAAATATCTTAAGCATGGTTCAGGTTTCGCTTTTACCAGAAGACGTTTGGTATAATTCTAAGTTAGAATAAAAGTATGAACATTCGCTTTGAACCACTGTCCAAAGAACGTCTTTCGGAAGCATTAGCTTTGATTGAAGTGACTTTCCCAGAGTATCTTCAACACATTACAGAGGTGTATAAAGTGAGTTTAGAAAATGATAAAACAAGTAAATATTGGAATTCTCGAAGGATTTTAGAGTATTGGATGGCGATTGACTCTAGTTCAAACAAAGTTGTTGCACTCACAGGTTTTTATCAATTAACGGAGCATTTGATAAATGAGATATGGTTAGGGTGGTATTGTGTAGATCCTTCAGCAAGAAGTAAGGGAATTGGTAGGCAAACTCTTCAATGGACAGTTGATCAAGCCAGAAAGAAAAGGTATGAATTTTTCAGACTATGGACTACAACTGATCCTGCCGAAGCGATAGCACAAAAACTTTATGATAGCGTCGGACTGGATGTTTATAAGAAAAAGTTTAATGAAAAGAGTGGCGATATGATTCTGTATCGAGAATTGAAATTATAATAGCCTGATTTATATCACCCGCCTTTCCTTTTGAGCCTCTTTCTGTATAATCAATATCATTGTATTTTGATGGTTATTCAAGGATGGATCTTATGTTTCCCAATAAGCAAAAGAAAAAGAAAAAAGGATTGGCTGGCGGCATACCGCCGGCTTTGGGGTTTTTCAATTCACTGGTGGTGGCCATGTTGCTTTTTTTGTTTATATCAGGAATATATGCCCAGTTTACCAACCTTCAAAAAACACCCATAATGGAGGTTTCACTATCGGAGATTGCTTCTGATATTCAAAACGGCAAGATTGAGGACTTGAAAATTCAAGGTGAACTGATCACGGCTACATACATAGACAAAACCCAAAAGAGCACTCAAAAAGAAGTTGATGCTTCCTTGACCGAAAGTCTGGCTAGGTTTGGTGTTTCTACCACACGCTTGGCCAGCACAACCATCACTGTAGTCAGGCCAAGCGGAGCATGGTATTGGGTCGGTCAGACAGCGCCATTCCTAGTGCCGATCATATTTCTGGTATTTTTCATCTGGATATTTTCGCGCCAAGTTCGTGGGGCTGGAATGCAAGTCTTGTCATTTGGACAATCAAAAGCCCGTTTGACCATGCCCGACGATCAAAAGCAAAAGGTAACATTCAAGGATGTAGCCGGTGCCAAGGAAGCCAAGCAGGAACTTTTGGAAATAGTTGATTTTCTGAAGAATCCGAAAAAGTTTATTGAAATAGGGGCCGCTATACCCAAGGGAGTTTTGCTGATGGGGCCTCCAGGAAGCGGCAAAACTCTGATGGCCAGGGCTGTGGCTGGTGAGGCCGGGGTGGCGTTTTTCGCTATTTCCGGTTCGGAATTTGTGGAAATGTTTGTTGGGGTCGGAGCTTCGCGGGTTCGAGACCTCTTCCGGATGGCCAAACAGGCCGGTCCGTCCATAGTCTTTGTGGACGAGATAGATGCAGTCGGCCGAGCCCGTGGTTCTGGGATGGGGGGTGGTAATGATGAACGCGAACAGACTCTCAACCAAATACTAGTGGAAATGGACGGTTTTGAGCCCAATGAAAAAGTTATAGTTATGGCGGCCACCAACAGACCAGATGTTCTTGACCCAGCACTCCTCCGTCCTGGCAGATTTGATAGGCGGGTAGTCATAGACCTGCCTGACAGGAATGATCGTGAAGATATCCTGAAAATCCATACGGCCAAAAAGCAATTGGCAGAAGATGTCAATCTGCGAGTGGTGGCTGAACGGACACCGGGATTTTCTGGCGCTGATTTGGCATCTCTTATGAATGAGGCGGCTATTTTGGCGGCTCGTGAAGATCGGGCCAAGATAGGCCAATT
>MHRM01000002.1:0-5003 GCA_001822575.1 Candidatus Taylorbacteria bacterium RIFCSPHIGHO2_02_FULL_44_12 | reverse complement strand
TTCGTTCCATAGAAAAAGTGATGTTGGGACCGGAGCGCCGCAGTCATATATTGTCCAAGAAAGAAAAAGAGATCACCGCTTACCATGAATCTGGTCACGCTATTATTTCTTCTGTCCTTCCCAATGCTGACCCGGTTCACAAAATATCTATTATTTCTCGGGGTCGAGCGGCGGGCTATACTCTGAAACTGCCGATAGAAGACAGGAAACTCCAATCCCGCAAGGAATTTTTGGATGATATTGCTGTTTCTATGGGTGGTTATGTGGCAGAGATTTTGGTTTTCGGTGATATGACTACGGGAGCTTCAAATGATTTGCAAGTCTCTACCGCTTTGGCTCGTGATATGGTTACCCGATATGGGATGTCGGAGTCTATCGGTCCGATAGCTCTAGAGGCCCCGATGGGAAGGGTAATGTTCGGAGGAGCTGTCGGAGAAAGGGAATATTCCGAGAAAGTAGCGGCCCAGATAGACGCGGAGGTCTCAAGGATCATGTCGGAGGGGCGGGCCAAGGCAGAAAAGACCATATCGGAACACCGTCTGGCTTTTGAGGCCATTGCCAAAAGACTAGTAGAAGTAGAAACCATAGAAAGGGAAGAATATGACGCTATCATCACAGCTCATGGCATAGTACCGAAGAAAGAGAACAAGGTGTTGTAGATGTTTGACTTTTGATTTATTATCAGATGACACACGCGTAGCTCAATGGTAGAGCAGTCGCCTTATACGCGATTGGTTGGGGGTTCGAGTCCCTCCGCGTGTACACGCGAGCAACGCGCCTACGCGCGTTGCGTGAGGGACTCGAAAAGTCTGAGCATATTCCGACGAGTGAAGCGAGGAGGAATGCGAAGACTGTACTGGTCCTGTAAGGACAGAGTCCCTCCGCGTGTACAATAATCCGCCGCAATATGTTACACTCTGGGTAGCACTGCCCGCCCACTGTTCTTCTCTCACCCATTCCCACATAGAGTTCAACAGAGGAGGTGGATGAAAAAAAGTGGCGGGCTTTTTTGTCCAATAATCATTCAATTAATTTTACTCATGATGGATCTCCGTTTCTTTTAATTTAACAACTGCTTTGAGCAGGGGATATTTTGTTAATTCAAAATCTTCGCTGACTATTCTGGTTGCTTCGGCTCTGGCCGCTTCCACCATCTTGAGATTCTTCAGGGCATCCATAGCTATGTCCGATATGCCCCACTGACGAATACCAGAAAGCTCGCCTGCCCCCCTCTGTTGGAGATCTAGTTCGGCCAATTCAAAGCCGTTCTTGGCTGTTTGCAAAGCTCGGAGTCTCTCTACGGATTTGCGACTGACTGTCTCGGAAAATGTATAGCAATATGCCTGATGACTGCTTCGCAGGACTCGGCCGCGGAGCTGGTGGAGTTGGGCCAAACCAAATCTTTCGGCTCCCTCTATTATGATGACTGTGGCATTTGGGACATTGACGCCCACCTCTACAACCGAGGTTGAGCATAGTATGTGAGTTTTGCCGTCTTTGAAGTCCCGCATGACGGCGTCTTTCTCGGCCGGTTTCATTCGGCTATGAATGATGGCTATATTGTATTCCGGGAAAATGTCTTTTTTGAGGCGTTTGGCTTCTTGTTTGACTGACTTGGCATTGAGAGAAGCTTGTTTGTCTGGGTCGGGTTCATCTATTCTCGGACATATTACGAACATTTGCCGGCCGGCTCGCAATTCCTGCCTGATCCGTTCGTATGTTTCAGCTCTTTTGGATGGATATACGAGCTCGGTGATGACCGTTTTGCGTCCAGCGGGGGACTGGTCCAAAAGGGTCAGATCTAGGTCGCCATAGAGGGTCAAAGCCAGAGTTCGAGGAATAGGAGTGGCAGTCATAGAGAGGAAGTGCGGGGCGATATCATAGCCCTTTGCATGTGCGCTGTTCTTGGCCACTAGCCGCGCTCTCTGGATTGTGCCGAAACGATGTTGTTCATCTATGATGACATAGGCTAGATGCTTGAATGTTACGGACTTCTGGATCAGGGCATGAGTGCCTATCAGGATCGGTATTTCTCCATTGGCTGTCCATTTGAGGAGTTGTTTTTTGGATATTTCTGTCCAGCCATTTTTGTTGCTGGTTTTGGCTTTGGCTGGAAATTTCCTACAACCAGAAGAAGTGATCAGGCCTATGGCTATCGGCAAATGCGAGAAATAATTTATAAAGGATTCAAAATGTTGTATGGCTAATATTTCGGTCGGGCACATATATGCCACTTGGAGATTACCGTATGATTGTCCTTGTGGACGGGCTCCAACCACCGCAAAAGCGGTAGTGGCTGCCACGGCAGTCTTGCCGGAGCCGACATCTCCTTCTAGGAGGCGAGTCATGGCTTGATCTTTGGTAAAATCCGCAAGGATATTCTCTATAGCATTTAGCTGTGCCTGTGTTGCCTGGAATGGGAAACGGTCTATGAACTTTTCTACGGCAGACCTCGCTGGTTCTATGACGAAAGCATGATTGCGGCGATAGGCGAGCTTGGCCCTTTGGCGAGAAAGCTGGATAAAAAATATTTCTTGGAAGGCGAAGCGTTTGCGGGCGGCTTCGGCGTATTCTCTCTTTTGGGGAGCATGTATCCAGACGATGGCGGTCTTGATACTCGGCAGATGATATTTTTCCAGAATGTCTGTGGGTATGGGGTCTGGCAAATCTTCCAATATGCCGCTTTTCAATATTTCCGCGATCTTATGATATATCCAGTTTGAAGTGATACCGCGGGATTCTGAATATAATGGATACAGGCCGTGAAAGTCGCCATTGTTGCCAAATAAAGAATGGCCCACCCCTATAGGTATTTTCTCCACCACTTCTATCTTTGGGTTCGAAAAGTATCGCTCGTTTTTATTTTTTCTCTCCGAGACCTTGCCTTCTATCCTAACAAGCGAACCGTTGGGGATCATCTTTGCTAGATATGGTTGGTTAAACCAAACGCAGTGGATACGACCTGTCTCGTCGCTTACGAAACCGTCGGCCATGGCTACCCGAGATCGGAAACCTTTGCTGGCTTTGAGAGAAGATATTTTGCCAAAGACAACTGCCGACTGACCGGCCGAGAGATTAGCAATGTTAAAAACCTCCACTGTGTCCCCGTATCGGACAGGAAAATGGCACAAGAGATCGCCCGCAGTATTTATCCCGAGCCGTTTCAAGGCTATCTTTTGGCTGAGATTTAGGCGAAAGTGAGCGGAAAGTAGGGAATGTGGCAACATCAGTGTTCCCGACTATAAACAGTCAAGCCGAGGGCGACCAATGCCAGAGAAACATCGCGGAAGAGAATGGGGAATTGAGTTTGATTGAAGAAGACGATTGAAGCCAGAAATAGGGTAGCGAGCAAAGATGGTAGGAATATATTTTTTCCAGAAAGGATCCAAAGACCGAGAACGATATGGATAATGGCTTCGCCCTTCATGACCAAATCATTTGTCCAGCCCCAGGCCTTAAAAGCCTTTTCTATGAATTCTGGAGTGTAACCAATCCAGAGATCTGGACTAGTGAACATGCTCCAACCGACATAGACAAAAGAAAAAGCTATGGCTAGGCGGGCGAGGATGTAGAGTGTTCTGTCGCGATTCATGTTATTTGACTATGACGGTTCCAACATTCCCGACTTCGCGGTGATCGTGGTATCCCCAAGTGCCAGCTTTGGTGAAAGTGAAACTATAACTACCTCCTGGTTCTATGGTTTTCTTGAGATCAAATTCTGAATATTTTGTGTGAGTGGGATGATCATCCGATGCTGGCCAGAAACCTCTTGAAGAGTTGTTTGTAAAAATTACGCTATCGCCGACATTGATAGTGATATTCGCTGGATCAAAACCTTGATCGGTGTAGGAAATATGGACTTCTTTCTTTTCTACCATAGATGATGACTGGGTTGAAGTTGAGATGGTTTCGGTGGATGTAGATATAGTATAATTTCTGGGTGGCAGAGAGGATTGGTCATCATTGGTGCCCATGGTGTCGTTTTTTGATGAACGATTGGATATAGAAATAACAGCAACAATGATTATTAATACTACAACTATGGCGATGGTCTTTTTATTCATGGCTGTATTATACTAGGACTACATTTTTTTGTAAAAAGAGGACTGATGTGCAAGAATGAGCAATATCGGGAACTGTGTCATTTGGCAGATTTATCATGAAGACCCTTTCTATTGATCTTGCGAAGTTCTCTTTTTATCAACGGGAAATTGTAAATGGGAAACTTGTCAAAAACCGTTGCGGTAGGGACTTCGTTTATAATGCCTTGGCTTATTATTTTCCGGACCAATATGGGGTAGGTAGGATTACGGCTTTTGATCTGGAGCATCACAAACATCTCGGCATATCTGTTCCTTCATGGCTTGCCTGGACCCAGGTTCAATTTTTGAATACTCCCAAATATTTGAAATCAAAAGGATTGGAATTAAAAATAAACGGTAGGCTAATAAAAGCATTTCAAGATTTTGTGGCTTCAATTTTGTTTTCCAGAATGAGTTTTCAAGATGCTATTATTGAAATAGAAAAACTGGTTGATGTCGGCAAAGCTTCAGGCATAGATATCTCCATGGGGCTCGGAGGATTGCTGGACCATGTTCTTTTTGTTTATGGTTATGACGATGACAATCTTTATGTGTTTGAAACTATCGAAACCAAAATCCAATATTCCATTGTTTATCCAGAATATCCGCAGGTCAAGAAATTATCAAAAGAAGAAATAAAAAAGAGATGGACAAGGTTTGGCAGAGTTTGGGAGGTTGGAGTTTTTTGATAAGTAAGCTTCTTTGTGCCAGAATGGGTCTGGTTTGACAAATATTCATGGAGACGTGGCTGAGCGGTCGAAAGCGGCACCGTGCTAAGGTGTTAGGGGAGTAATCCTCTCGAGGGTTCGAATCCCTCCGTCTCCGCCAATTTGTACTTTCAGAGAAATCGTAAGAAGTTGCCTCGGCGCGTTGCGCCTCGGCATGGTATTTCCCCGCCAGAATCCAAGCATTTTTGAGGGG
>MHRM01000001.1:24754-64019 GCA_001822575.1 Candidatus Taylorbacteria bacterium RIFCSPHIGHO2_02_FULL_44_12 | reverse complement strand
TCTAGGCGAGCGAGTCGGGGTCGCGAGCCGAGCCAGCAGGCGAGGACTCGTGACCGATTCCTCTCACTCAAACATTATCAAGCTTTTTTCTGGCTCTCATAATACGAGACTTGAGACGAGAAGATGTATTAGATTTGATGTAGCCTGTTTTGGCCGCCTTGTCCAAGGCTTGGTATATGGAAGGTATCAGTTTGCTGGCGACGTCCTTGTCTTTGGCCAAGATAAGACGACGAAACTCTTTGAGGTTTTTGTCTATGGCCCCCTTGCGACGCATATTGAAAATGTGCTTTTTCTTTGAAGCGCGCAGAGCTTTTTTGGCTGAAGAAGTGATAGGCATATTATCCAGTGTGTCAAAAAACTTACCACGACCGTTGGTAAAAGTAAAGAAACTTCGCTATCATGGCGGAATGATTTCGCTTATAAATGGACCGATAATAGAATGTGGCGACCGGCATGTGGTCGTCAATATTCAAGGTATCGGCTACAAAGTCTTCGTGACCGATGACACTTTGCACAGTCTCAAGATCGGCAATCAAACCACCCTGTGGACGTACCTAGCCGTGCGCGAGAACGCCCTGGACTTATATGGATTTGCTTCCAGGAAAGAGAAGGGATTCTTTGAATTGTTGATAAGCGTCTCCGGTATCGGCCCAAAATCCGCCTTGAATATCATGTCTGTTGCTTCCAGCGACGCTATCGTTAGTGCTGTTCGGGCCGGATCCGTCTCTCATCTAGTCAAGGTCTCCGGCCTTGGCCGAAAAACCGCCGAAAAGATCGTCCTGGAACTCAAAGACAAATTGGGAAGCGTTGTTGACGGTGAAGACACCTCTGTCGGCATGTCTAGCGACGCCGATACCATATCTGCTCTCAAGGCTCTTGGTTATGATTCTGATGAGGCTCGTCAGGCACTGAAGAAGATTGACAAAAACATTTCCGACACGAGCGCCAAGGTCAAGGCGGCCCTCAAGATACTCGGTTCATAATCTCCAATGCTAGATCTTATCCTTTCCAAGATCCGTCGCCTGATACCCTCAAAAATATTTGCTTTTTTTCAGCCTATATATCATCTTACTTTGGCTTTTGCCGCCGCTCTGATATACCGCTTCCCTTCCAGAAAGATTAAGATCATAGGTATCACCGGCACCAAGGGCAAAAGTTCCACAGCCGAGATTTTGAACGCTATATTGGAAGAGGCTGGCTACAAGACAGCCCTTTCCAACACCATCCGCTTCAAAATCGCTGAAGATTCTTCTGAAAACCTATACAAAATGAGTATGCCTGGAAGGCTATTCATTCAAGGATTTCTGAACAAGGCTGTTAGAGCTGGATGTGACTATGCTATTTTGGAAATGACATCGCAAGGAGCTTCTATGCACCGACATCGTTTCGTCCAACTTGACGCATTGATCGTTACCAATATTTCCCCCGAACACGTAGAAGCCCACGGCTCGTATCAAAAATATATTGAAGCCAAAGTCTGTATCGCTCATGGTCTAGGACACTCCAAAAAGAAAAACCGAACTATCATAGCGAACGCCGATGATCCAGAAAGCGGCCGCTTCTTGGTCTGTCTGGCAGATCAGAAGATCACTTATAGCGTCCGAGACGCCGAACCTTACGAAGTCCTAAAAGAGGGATTGCGTTTTAGTAGAGCCGGTCAATCAGTCTATTCGCCTCTGTCGGGGTTATTTAACCTCTATAATATTTTGGCGGCCGCGGCCGCGGCCGCCAGCCAAGAAGTGTCCGACGACATTATCGTCCGCGCTTTGGAAAAATTTGACGGTATCCCCGGCCGAGTAGAGAGGATAGAGGGCGCTCCATTCACAGTTATAGTGGACTATGCCCACACCCCAGATTCACTAGAAAAACTCTATCAAGTCTTTCAAAATTCCAGAAATATTTGTGTCCTAGGCGGCACCGGTGGTGGACGCGACACCTGGAAAAGGCTAACTATGGGAGCGATCGCCGACACATATTGCGATGAGATCATATTGACTGATGAAGATCCCTACGACGAAGAACCAAATAAAATAGTAGCCGATGTAGCCGAGGGAATCACTTCCAAAAAACCAACAATCATCATGGATCGTCGCCAAGCCATAGCTGAAGCCCTGAAAAGGGCTGAAATCGGCGACACTGTTTTGATTACCGGTAAGGGCACAGACCCATATATCATGGGTCCAAATGGTAAAAAAACTCCCTGGAGTGATGCCGCTGTCGCACGGGAAGAATTGAAAAAGTTGTTTACTGTATAGGTTTGCTCCAAATATATGGCGAAATGCTCGTATCATTATAAAGTCTGGCATTTGCCGATGGGTCAAAGAAATCTTTAATGCCAAGATATGTTTGGAAAGCCAAATCCTTCAGAACAGGGTCGCGATCCACCGGATCGGCAAATTGCGGTTCGTAAATATAACCATATTCTATGAGCATGCTGGCCGCGTTAGCAGAATCATCCGCTCCAATAGCGATCAGATCTGGATCTTCTATTATGCCATTGGATTCGCCGGAAAGAGTGCTGACCGGGGTGTGCTCTTCCAGTCTCCTGAATATAGCCTCCGCCACAGCCCGAGTAGAGGTGCTGTTTTGATACTGATTTTCTGGAATGTATATAGCAAAACCCGAATGTTTACCGGCAATGTTTTTTGGATGCCCCGGATAATCATTGAAGTGAATATGAATGACAATATCAATATCATTTTCATTGGCCCATTTATTTATTCCATGAAGTCTCAAGGCCACATTTCTTGGAATATCATTGTGTTTAATAGCTGGTTCCATGCGCGAATGAGTCCCAGCCGCGATCATGGTGGTTTTTTGTTCTCGGATAGCCGCCCGCCACGAAACTATGCTGTCCCATTGATTCTTAAAATAATCAGAGAACTCTGGAGACCAACCCTCTTTTGTTCTTGTTGTGAACACTTGATACTTTTTATTCTGGCCCATGAAACCGAGCAAATGATCAGCCAGGACGACATTCAAGTCCCGTTCTATAATCTTTTTAAATTCTGTACCCCCATAATCCGGCTCATGACCAGGCACTATTAGAATTCTTATTTTTTCTTGATTTTGTTCGGCTCTGTCGTAAGCAGACTTCAGTCCCGCCACGGTTTTTGGTTTGTGGGCTATGGCGGCGGCCAACTGAACACCCCCGTCAATAACTGTTCGGATAATATAGCCAGTCTGATCCGGATAGCGATCCGCAAACCAGATTCCGCCGAAGATGGTCGTAGAAAGAAGCGCAATAAGGATGTGACGCATGTTCCATTTATTATAACCCATTGCTATAGTGAACCTATGCCAGAATTGCCAGAAGTACAAACAACCGTAAATGGTTTGAAGAAGTGTGTCATTGGGTTGGTCGTCGAGAATGTTTGGTCAAGTTATAACAGCGAATATTTCCATGGTTCCGAAACGATCAAAGATCCCGACTATTTCAAGAGTTTCAAGAAAAAAGTAATCGGGTCCAAGATAACTTCGATATCCCGTAGAGCCAAAAATATTCTGATACATCTAAATAATAAATCGGTTATTTTGATTCACATGAAGATGACTGGGCATCTTCTCTATGGAAAATACCATTTTGATTCAAGAAAAAAGAAAGAACCGTGGATTCCGATTAGACCTCAACCTCTAAAAGATCCCTTCAACCGCTTCATTCGCTTGGCCTTTACTTTGTCCAACGGCAAATGTCTTGTCCTATCCGATATGAGGAGATTCGCGAAGGTAACCTTGATCAATGAGATTCCCCACCACAGCTCCAAACACTTGAATTTGATAGGACCAGAACCTCTGGAAAAAGGTTTTGTATTTGATAAATTCAAAGAGAGATTGATGACTCGTTCACAGGCAAAGATAAAACAAGTCATTATGGACCAAAATATCATCGCCGGAATCGGAAATATTTACGCTGATGAGTCGCTCTGGCAAGCGGGCATACACCCGGCTGAACAAGTCAAGAATATTGGAGAACCCAAACTCAAGATTCTCTTCCTGGCCATAAAGAAAACCCTTGCCAGAGGCATAGATCTCGGCGGAGACTCTATGTCGGACTATCGCAACATTCATGGAGGGAAAGGCTTTTTCCAAGAACATCATAGAGCTTACAGGAAGACGGGCACAAAATGTTCCAAACCAAACTGCAGTGGCACTATTATGCGTATCGTTCTGGGTGGTCGCGGTACTCACTTTTGCAACAAACACCAAATATTGTCTGTTTGATTTTTTATGTTATCATTTGTTCAATGTTGTCTTTATTCCCCACTCTTCTCTCTTGGAATCAGCTCTCACCATTGTTTATCCGCCTCTCTTTGAGCGCGGTTTTGCTGTTTTCGACTTACAAAGTACTTTCAAACAAAAAAACTGATACGAATAGCAAAATCATCGCCGTCATTGAGACTCTAGCCGGAGCATTCGTCTTGATAGGACTATGGACACAAGCAGCGGCTCTGGTCGTGATTATAGACATGCTAGTCCGCTTGATTTTCAAGATTCGCGAACGAACATTCCTTTCCGACGGTGTCAATTATTACTTGCTTCTTCTGGTCATGGCAATCTCTATACTCCTGACTGGTCCCGGATCTTTCTCTTTTGATCTGCCGTTGTAATATCAACTCCTGCTTGATTTTCTGCAAAAAAAATACTATATTTCAATTATGTCAAAAAATGTAGAATACAGAATTGAATATGAAATAGACAAGGAAACAGCCCAGGTTACAGCCACTGTCCCAGAATTAAACCATGTATCTTCTTTTGGAGACTCTTTTGCTGAAGCAGAATCCAATGTCAAAGAAGCAGCTTTGGGTTATTTGGAAATGCTAGCAAAAACACAACACGAGGTGCCAAAACCTGCATTTCAAACAGAAGGTACTTATCTAAAGTTATTTATTCCCAAAATTGCCTAATACTTATAGGAACACTATACAATATCGTTGTGAAGCAGGCTGGTTTGTCGGTAGATGAATTTAATAAAATATAGTTTGTAGTCTATATTGAAAAATGTAATGATGTTGCGACATGCGCCCATAGCTCAGCCCGGTAGAGCACCTGCCTTTTAAGCAGAGGGTCGTTGGTTCGAATCCAACTGGGCGCACAACATGATGAATATAGTGTATTGTGTCTAAATGGAAATCATTTATTGGAACGAAAAGGTTGATAAATTTATCAATAATCTTGATGATTTAACTGCTTCTCGCACTAGAAATTGTTAAAGATTAGAATCTTATATATTTTCCATAAAAATAAAGCGTACTTAATTCATGGTTTTGTAAAGAAAGTGTGGAAAATAAGTGTAAGAGACATTGATCATGCAAGAAGAATTCAAAAGAAAGTTATCAAGATTGCTTAATATAACATACATGTTATATAATTGAAATTATGAAAACATTCAAACAATCTATGGTGGAGTTTCTTAGTGATCCAGCCAAAAAGAAAGTGTATGATAGTCTTGAAGTTGAATTCAAGATCTACAACGCACTAGTCAAGGCTCGTATTGAGAAAAAACTCACTCAAAAACAATTGGCTCAAAAGCTTGGTATTGCCCAATCGGCCCTCGCCAGATTTGAATCTGGCAGAACAAATCCTACCTTATCTTTTCTTCAAAAAATTACTTCGGGACTGGGATTGAAAATTACAGTCACATGATCTCGATTCCATATTTTCTCAATGAAACCTCTCATTACACTACAAGACGCAGATATCTTCCCCGAAGCCAAACGCTTTGACAAATTTCCAGAAGATAGACCGCCCAGACAGGCTGTTAAGGTGGTGATTTTTGATGACAAAAATAAAATAGCCCTGGTCGGAAAAAATACCGACTCCTACCTGGTGGAGGAACAGAAAATGGAGAATCGTTAACGAAGTCTGTTCGTCGTGAATCATTGGAAGAAGTAGGTTGCAAGATCGGCGAAATAGAAGAAATTGCTATTGCAGATGAATATCGTATTCAAAGAGGAAGACAAATTACGCACTTTTTTGTTGCAAAACTCATAGGAGAGAAAGGTCTTCCTCAAACAACTCAAGCCGATGAAATCGACCTAGAAATAGAATGGCTTACTTTGGATGACGCTATTGTTAGATTACAAAGAGAAAAAGACTTGATTCCTCTCCAAAGTTATAATTATCATTTCAATGTCCGGACTCATTTGGCTTTTTTGGAAAGTCTGCGCAAGAATAGATTTCAGAACTTTAAAACCGCCTCTTCATTCCCTTCCTGACATTGTAAACAAAATACCAGAATGGTTGCGTCACTACATCAAAAAAATCAGAATGTCTGACTTCACGGCCGCCGAACTTCTTTTTGAAAGCCGTCAAACCTTCCCAGCCTTTGTATATATCACCCGATGCTATACCGCCAAAGTTGTAGTGAGCCAAGCCAAGTTTCTTGGCATGACATATAGACGACCATTGGGCTAGATATGTCGGAGCGATTTGGCGATGTTCATTGCTAGAAGAACCATAAACATAGTTGGCGATATGACCATAATGAATGATGACATCCGCCACCAAGATTTCCCCCTGATACCTGGCTATAACCATATACGCATAGCTAGCGTCAAGGTGATTAAAAATGTTTTGATAGTAGGCGCGAGAATGCAAACTGAAGCCATTGCGTGAAGCTGTTATAGACATTAATCTATAAAAATCATCAAAATATTTATTAAAATCGGCCGAAATAATTTCTGTGGTAACCCCTTTTTTCTCTGCCAGATGTATAGAATACCTGCCATTCTTCGGCATATTACGTAGAATATCCTCTTCTGATATATTCAAGTCCAAAAACCACTCCAAACGCGGCTGGAAATAGGCGGAATGATAAGTAACTAGGTGGGACTTCCTAAAAACTTTTTCAATAATTTTCTTCTGGTCAATACTTTTTGGAGGAGGAGTGAAGTCCATGCGAACGAATACGACATTGTTTTTTCTGGCTATATTTTTGATTTTGGTTTTCAGAGCCAGCATAAAATCTTCGGAAAAATCGCCGATAACTGGACCGTATGGTACATAGGCATATTGTTTACCAAAGGCCAAGGGATATAGAACGATCTGGAAATAGGCCACGGTTTTGTCTCCCCGCGAAACAAGATATCTTCTCACATCCCTGCCCAAACCCTCCTGCCACTGCCTATAAAATCTGGCTTGGGTAAAGGAAGTATCAGGAGACAGAGTCAGAGGATCAAAGGATTCATCCCTGCCAAGTTCCCGAAAAACGAAAGCTGTCATTCCCCTATGATACTATATTTTCAAGATCTATTTTTTGGTCTTTCTTGTCGGAAAGTTCCAGAAGTATTTTTTCCAGCCCAATCTCCATATCCGCTATCCCAAGATGACCATCGTGATACAAAACGATGATATCAGTCATCAATCGGTCTATTTCCAGACTTGAATAATTTTTAAGATAGCGTTTTGATTTGCTAAACACAAAACTATTCAAACCGGCCTGGTCAGCGATTTTTGAGATATTGGCCAATGACATACATTTGACCTGCCAGAAAAGCGTTCCGATTAGGCTTTCCGAAGGCGCGCCGCCGTCCACCAGTTCCCTGTATATTGTCCATGCTCGGATGGCCAGGCGCTCACCCAAGGCATCCGCCAAAGCAAAAACTTTTTTTGGACTATTGTCTTTTGTGGTTGTCCCATTTTGAAATGAGGCTGACTTATCAGCGTATTTCCCAAAGATTCTTTTTGACTCCGCGTCAAGTTTCCCCTCCAAGACTATAAAAATATTTTCCGAACCCTTGATAGCCGGCAATAGGCCGAGCAGAGATTCTTTGGATTGATCATCCTCCATCACTCTATCCAAAAAAATAATACTCTTGGCTGAAAATAATCCCTGCCCACCTACATATTCCTGGAGAGTCGCAACGCTCCAATCATCGGCGCCGATATGGATAAAGGGAGCATCCGGCTTCTTGGCGCGCAAAGAACCAATCAGGCTTCTAGCTTTATCGCCCGCTTTTGCCACATCTGTGCCATGAAAAACAAATAACATGATGAATTATAAACGTAAGCGACCACTCATGAGCTTGGTGAGAACAACATCTCATCACAAAGACTATGTGGTGATTTATGGGTGTATCACTAAAGGCCAACTCTTTTGGTTTGAGGCCGCTGGCAATGTCTTTGTGATGAGATGTTGTTCTCACCAAGCTCTCTCATTTCAGCTCTCCCCAATTATTACCTATGTGAGCATCTGCTCTCAAAACAATACCATGAATAAGAGCCGGATCAATGACAGACTCCATGATCTTTTTGACCGCCACAGCAAAAATATCCACCTTATCATCCTTGACCTCATATATGAGCTCATCATGGACTTGGAGTAGAGCAAAGACTTCTTCCCGAAGATTCTCCTTTTGAATATATTCATCAATCCTTATCATGGCCAACTTGATGATATCAGCTCCCGTGCCTTGAATAGGAGCATTCACCGCCATCCGCTCGGCTTGAGCCCGAATATATGGAATCTTGGATTTGATCCCTTCAAAATAACGCCGCCGACCAAAATAAGTTTCGGTATAACCCTTGTCAACTGTCTCGGTTTTGATCCTGTCTATATATTCAGCCAACCCTGAAAACGCTTGAAAATATTCGGCGTAAAACTTTTGGGCCATAGCCCGAGTAGTGCCAAGATTGCTCTGCAGAGCCGTAACACCCATGCCGTATATGATCCCAAAATTTATAACCTTGGCTTGACGGCGCATATCGGAAGTAACATCTTCAGCTTTGACCTTGAATACTTCCGCGGCCACCGATGCATGAACATCGTCTCCGCGGCGAAATATATCTATCATCTTCGTATCACCAGACAAGAATGCCGCGATCCGCAACTCCATTTGTGAATAATCAAAAGCTACAAGACGAGAATCTTTACTAGAAACGAAGGCTTTTCGGATAGCTCTGCCCAGATCGGATTTGATGGGGATATTCTGGAGATTTGGGTCGCGCGAAGCCATCCGACCGGTAGTGCTACCTGATGGAATGAAGTCCGTATGCAAACGATCATCAGAGTCAAGAAGCGGCGGGATGGCGTCTATATAGGTAGAAAGCAGTTTTTGCAATTCACGGTACTCAAACAATAGAGGGACGATAGGGTGAAGGGTCCGAAGTTTTTCCAATTCGGATTCGCGGGTAGAGCGGGCTCCACCACCAGTTTTCTTCATGTTTTTGGCTGTCAAACCCAAAGTATCAAAAAGTATTTCGCCAAGCTGTTTCGGTGAATTGATGTTAAATTCCCCGCCAGCATGTTCCCAAATATCTTTTTCCAGACGAGACAACTCTTTGTGGTAAACCTCCGACAACCTAAGGAGTTCCGCCCTATCTATCTTAATTCCTCGTTTTTCCATAGCGTGAGTGATCGGTATAAGCGGCAATTCTATATTTTCATAAACCTTCCCAAGGCTTCGCTCAACCAATTCGGCCATGATTTTCTCGGTCGCTTTGGCAAAATCGTCTGTTTGAGCAAATTGCAATATATCTTCTAATTTTGGGTTTGTAATATCAGAACGAACAAGCCACAGAGCCAAACCAACTTTTTCCACCTCCTCCGCTGTAATATCCTGTTTTTTTTCTTTATCATTATTGATTCCTCCGTCAATATTCTGGTCAAGGACATTTTGTAATCTTTGGATAAGAGTCCGGAATTCCAGCTCATTCCACAATGAACCAATGGCCGACATTTCTATGGATTGCTTGAATGATTTATCCGGTATTACAAACTGTATTGGAGCATCACGACGGATAGTGGCTAACATCTTGCTAAATTCGGCTTCTTCTTTGTTCTCACCCAAAATGCCTATGATCCGCTCACTGATTCCAGCTTCTTCAAATTTCTTATGATGTCCAGCTTCCAATTCCAGATAAACATTTTCAATAGTTCCAAATGTTTTTATGAGTATAGTGGCAGTTTTTTCACCTATGCCCTTGACTCCGATAATGTTGTCTGACGGATCTCCTCGCAAGCCTTTGTAGTCAGGCATCAATTCCGGCCCAAAACCATAACGATCTTTGACGGTCTCTTGATCATAAATTATCGTATCCTTTATACCTTTTTTGAGGGTATAGACTCTGACTCTGTCTCCTTTGACGAGCTGTAGAGTGTCCATGTCCCCAGAAGCGATGATGATTTCTATTGTTTTGTCTGTATTCTCAACCATGACCTGTTCAACGATTGTGCCAATAATATCATCAGCCTCAAAACCGGTTTTGTCGTAGATTGGCACGTTCAAGGCCTTGAATATATCGCGAGATCGATTGATCTGAATGATGAGGTCATTATCGGTTTTCTGGCGTTTGGCTTTGTAAGCAGTATAAACTTCATGGCGATATGTGGGACCAGGAAGGTCATAACAGGCAATCACATAGTCGGGCTTGAGATCTTCAATGATCTTTATAACCATAGTTGATAATCCGTACAAGGCTCCAGTGGGTTCGCCTTTTGATGTTGAGAAATCAGGCAAGGCGTGATAAGCGCGATGCAATATAGCGTGAGCATCCAACAAAACTAGGCGTTTCCGGCCATCTTTTTTGGGCATAACATCATTCTAGCATTAGTGATTGGTGTAGAAGAGTCCTATCTCATTCAAATGTAATTTCCCGCACACCTTCGTCAATAAATTTGAAAGATATTTTGATGGCATCATCAGGCATAACCGTCTCGACTCGCTCCGGCCATTCTAGGAAAATAAAGTTTCCTGGATCAGCGATCAAATCCTTGAATCTCAAGACTTCTAATTTTTCGTCTTTTTCCAGCCGATAAGCGTCAATGTGAACCAATCTTTTGAAATATTCCTGTTGGATCTCATATGTCTTCATAATCACAAATGTTGGACTGGTCACTTCTTCTGTCACCCCCAAAAGTTTAGCTACGGTTTTTACAAAGGCAGTTTTTCCAGAACCAAGGTCCCCAGAAAGTCCAACCACGATTGCGCCAGATTCTATTCTGGGTAAATTTTCACTCACCTCCTTTAACCATTCCCTAGCAATATTCGAGGTTTTTAAAAGAGAATGAGATATATATTTATTCATGGACCAATGATATCAGCTAGGTTTCAGCATAGCGAGGCGAGGCCTCGCTATGCTGAAACCTTAATAAAAAACAGCCGCATCCCCCTGTGGAGAAGCGGCTGGAGGAGATTCAATCTCCTGTTATTGAACGACCTGATCCCAAGGCGGGCGATGCTCACAGGGCTTGAAGATCCCGCAACCCCGGCAGGGATTGTGGAATGTGATGTGCTCACAGCGGCCAGGGGCCCCGCAAGTTGGGCAACCTCTTTGGGGAACCAATTGGTAGGGCTGCTGGGGGACGCCGTACCGGTGGGCCACCACCGGGGCATGGTGAATCGGAACTTGCCGCAACCGTGGCGGAGGCAGGCACTTGCCCGAGCCCAACCCCGGCGTAATCCCGAGATAAACCTCATTACCCGTTTGGCACGGGGTCTGAACTCGGCGGTGGCCAGCTCCAAGAGCACAGCCACCAACAATCAGAGCGAGCGCTAAAACGCTCGCTAACTGAAAAAACTTTTTCATAATTCAAAGACCTTTCTTTCTTTTGTTTGTCTAATTTTTCTAACTTACCAATGAAAATATGTTAGCATGAGTGTGTAGAAAAGTCAATAGATGCTGGTAAGAGCTTGGAAATGTGCTCCCATTAGCACAAAGAGTTGAAAAATTCACAAAATATGCTATTGTCGGAGTATGATAAATGTGATTTCTAAAAAAGGTCCAATAAAAAAACTGGCTTTAAAGTATGATTTGGCCCTTGTTGTTCTTTTTGGTTCACAAGTTACCGGCAAAACTCACAAGGAAAGTGATTATGATATTGCTTATCTTTCTTCTGGAAAGAAGATTAATCTTGAGGAAGAGATCAAAATAAATAATGAACTAATTGAAATCTTCAAACATAACGCCATACAGCTTGTCAATCTAAAAAATGTGTCACCGCTTCTTGGAAAGAAGATCGTTGAACATGCTATTGTTTTGTATGAGAAAGAAAGACATCTTTTTGATACTTTTTTTATTTCCGCGCTGCGCTTATACGACGAAGCTCGTCCTCTCTTTGATTTGAGATCACATTATGTTTCCAATATAATTGAAGAATACAAAAATGCTTGACGCAGATTTCATAACAAAAAAAATACAATTGCTTGCCGAGAATGTCAAAAAACTTGAGTATTATGTTTCTGGTTCAGAAATAAACAAACTCATAAAGGATGATTTGAAATTACCGGCCATTGAAAGATATTTTCAGCTTGCGGTTGACCTTATGATTGACATCAATATTCACATACTGCGAGAGGGCAAGCTTGGAGCTCCAGACGACCTGCAAAGTACTTTTGTGGCTCTCGGAGAATGCAAGGTGCTTGAAAATGAATTCGCCAAAAGAATAGCCCCGATCGTTGGCGCTCGAAACATGCTTGTTCACAGATATGAAAAACTAGATAAGGAAATGTTTCTAAGGAATCTCAAAAATCACTTTTCTGATTTTAAGACATACATGATTCAAATTGATTCGTACATAAAAAAGACCGCTTGAGTATCTCGCGCTCAAGCGGCTGTGAAATTTCAAACAATCAGTCCTAGGGAATTGTGACCGAAGTACTGATAACCTCGCTTTTTTCCGGAAACTCCGGGCCAGTGTAGAGAGTTCCTGATTCCCCGAATTCTTTCCACTCGAAGTAGATTCGGTAGTCGCCGCTAGTAGGCAAAGAAACTTGCGTTGACTCGGTAGTAGAAAGAATTCCGCCACCTGCCAAAGGACCGTTGACTTGCTCGAGTCGAAAACCGAAGGGGCGTTCGAAGTTGGTACCTCCTTGATTTTGAACAAAACCCATCACGTCAAAGATGATAATTTGTCCCTCAGTGAACCGGAGTAAGACCGTTGGACGAGTCCACAGCTCGGTGATTTTCACCGTGACTGTAGCTGGGCTTGAACAGGTGCCGACTGGGCAATTGAATTTCCCGAAGACATAATGCCCATCAATTTTCCAAGCCGATTCCCCTTCTGTTGTCGTTCCAGGAGTTTCGGTCACGGGGTTTGAAAGGTCATACCTTGTGAGTAAACCATCCTTGGATCGAATCACCATGATTCCATTTGGAGCTCCAGCCATCCATGGCGGGAAAAGGGGGTGACCGTTTTTGATGTTCAGGGGATATCTCCTGGCAGTTTGTCCCTTTTCGTCAATCGCCAGAACCTCCGCCGACTCAATATCCTTGAGACCAGTCAGTGGAATTTCCTGCATCCAGATGTTGTACTGGGGCTTGCCTTTCTCCAGATCCGCCGCAGTAAAATTGGCAATTCCGTAGAAGAGCAGGTTGTCTTCGGTATCGTACAGGTACACATACCCTGTGACTGTGTCAACGGGGTTAATAAGCCTATATTTGAATTCAACATCGAACAACTTGTCGAGCACTTCTTCAGCGCCACTTCCTATAACGCTGGTGTACGTGATGGATTCAGGCCATTGGTAATCGAGGCTCGGTGCCGTAACCACCCGGCTGCCGTGTGTCACTTGACCAAGCGCGAAGTTACGCAGAATATCTGCGCTTCCGACAGGAAGCGCCTGGGCGATTGGAATCGCTTGGGCGCCGACTGCAGGCCAGAGCCACAAGGTGATGAGGATGAAACCGATGTGGAAACCGATAATTGATGTGAGTTTTGTTTTCATTCGTATCTGTATTTTGTTTGTTATCATTTGTCTCTTACTGTTGTTTTTGTCTCTGTCTCTGCATTTCCCGAACCTGCTGTTCGGGTACTACCGTCGGTGACCGATTCGACATTGGTGCCATCACGAATGAAGCGCCCCTGTCATGGACAATCACCGACACATCTTGTGTCCCATCTTTTTGGGTCGTAACCTCTGTGACCCCGATACCCAGGGTTTCAGCCAATTTCTCAATTGGCACCGCATGCTCCTGGATCTGAACTGATTTTTCTCGCCTAGCGAGAGCCGCCTTCCTCCAGTTGAGTATCCCAAGTATCGAACTGAAGATAACAAACACCGTCACAATGATCACTAAGATCAATCCGATTCTGTTTCTGTTCATATGTTTCTCTCCGTAGTTTGTTCCAAGACATATCAACCCTTCGCTCCTAGCGAAAGTAAGTCCTGCATTGATCTGTCAAGAAACAAAAATGAGGCAAAGCCTCTCCGTGTAGAGAATGACATACTCATAAAATAATGTCAATAGTAAGTAATTTTGTTAATAGCGACGCTTTCTGCGCTATAATTATCGCCATGACTATTCATTTTGACGAAGACAAACAAAATAGGCGTATCGGCGACCTTTTGCATCACGAGGAAGAAGAACTTATAGACATACTTTCAGCCAAATATGGCGTTGAACATGTCAATCTGCTTGGTATGCCGATAAATACCGATGCCCTACGCCTTATTGAAGAAAAAACTGCCCGCGCTAGCCAAACTGCCGCTTTTACCATCAGTGACAAAAAGGTGAAACTGGCCGCCCGCAATCCAGAAGATCCCAAAGTCCTGGAAATTATCGCCGATCTCAAAACCAAAGGTTTCCAACCAGAACTCTATATAGCTTCCACCCAAAGCCTAGAAAAGGCATGGAAGATGTACAAAGACATTTCTTTTGCCTATGAGAGCAAGGCTGGTTCCTTGGAAATATCCAGCGAGGAGATCGCCGAGATCGTCCGTGAAGCCAAAAGCCTTCCCACCATCATTTCTATTTTGGAAAATACCGTAGCCGCCAAAAAGAGCTACCGTGTTTCCCGAATTCTGGAAACCATAGTGGCTGGAGCTCTGGCAATAGAAGCATCCGATGTCCACCTGGAGCCAGAAGAAGCCTATATACGCCTCCGATATCGTTTGGACGGCGTTTTGACGGATGTCATCCGTTTTGATTTGGATACCTATGCCCTGCTTCTCTCTAGGATCAAGCTTCTTTCTGGAATGAAACTCAACATCAAAAAAGATTCCCAGGATGGTCGTTTCAGCATCCGACTCGGCACTGGCGACATAGAAGTCCGGGCTTCCATACTGCCAGGCGCTTACAATGAATCTGTCGTCTTGCGCCTCTTAAACCCAAAAACTATAAACATCCCTCTGGAAGATCTCGGCATGAGTGGCAAACTTTTGGAGATCTTGCTCAAAGAAATATCCCGGCCCGACGGAATGGTTCTGACAACCGGTCCGACAGGTTCCGGCAAAACTACCACTCTGTATGCCTTTCTAAAAAAGGTCCACAATCCCGGAGTCAAAATAATCACCATAGAAGACCCCATAGAATATCATCTACCTGGCATCGTCCAGACCCAGGTCAATGACAAAGGATACACTTTCACCGAGGGACTTAGAGCCACTGTTAGACAAGATCCTGACATCATTATGATCGGCGAGATCCGCGACAATGAAACAGCCGTCATCGCTATAGATTCGGCACTAACCGGACACCTAGTGTTCTCAACCCTTCACACAAATAATGCCGCTGGCACATTCCCGCGCTTGGTTGATCTCGGCATCAATCCCAAAGTGATCACTTCAGCCATCCGTGTATCCATGGCTCAACGCCTGGTTCGCCGTCTATGCCCACTTTGCAAAAAAGAAATCGCTATTTCCGAAGAGGCCAAGAAAGATATTGAAGCAACTTTGAGCAGTGTGGAAGACAAAAATCTCATTCCAGCCGACAGGACAAAAATATGGGTACCTGGCGGTTGCGAGAAATGCAATATGACTGGTTACAAAGGAAGAATCGGAATATACGAAGGGATCATGACTGATGAAAAAATAGAAAATGCCGTAGAAACTAACCCTAGTGAACGCGAGATATGGTTGGCCGCCAAAGGTCAAGGACTTTTGACCATGAAGCAGGACGGCGTCCTCAAGGCCCTGCGAGGTATCACTTCGCTGGAAGAACTAGAAAGAGTAATTGCTCTTACTGTTTGATTAAATTACAATACCAGAAAAGCCTCACTTAATAATATTCACATAAATATATGATCCCAAACAACCTACAAAATCTTAATGAGACATTGAAGAAGACCGAGCAAGAATTGAATAAGGAAATTCAAGAACTGCAAGCCAAAAATACAAAAGAACAGGAAACACAAAAAGAAATATCCGAATTGAAAAAAGCTATAGCGGAATTGCAAAGACAAATAGAAGAAAAAAAGACCAAATTACGAGAAGATGAGCGCCAGGCTCCCATATTGCACAATGAAATCAGAAAACTCGAGCAAGAACAGCAAAAACATCACCTTGAACTGACTCGCATTCACACATCTATCCAAAATTCAGTACCAAAACCGAGATAAATAACAATCCCCAACTATACCAATTGCTTTTTTGAGCCTGATGAGAGTAGGATACAAATAGAGTTGCCAATGAAAAGCTAAGCGCCTAAACCTCTAAGCAATATCCCGAGGCATGATGCCTCGGGCGAGGCGGAGGCTCAAGGATAATTTCAGTCCATGCGCAAGCGCATGACCAAAATGTCCCAGAGCCTACGCCCAAACCTGGGAAGGCCATTGCTTAGAGGTTTAGGCGTTCAGAATAGCGAAAATTATATTTTGTATATTTTGAAAAACAAACCTTGATCGGAGCAATATGCTATCATAAATAAAAATAAATGTCAAATCCTATACCTCACACCAATACCGATGACAAAGAGACTGGTTTTCTGGATCAGACTCTTCGTCCTTCTCGTTGGGAAGATTATATCGGACAAAAAAACATCAAAGATAATCTTCACATCCTCTTGACCGCCGCCAAAGAACGCCAACATCCCCCCGAACACATCCTCTTTTATGGCCCACCGGGGCTTGGAAAAACAACCTTGGCTTATCTAGTCGCCAAAGAGACTAATACCCAAATAAAAGTTACTTCTGGGCCAGCTATATTGAAGGTTGGCGATCTGGCCTCGGTTCTAACCAACCTCTCATCTGGAGACATCCTTTTTATAGATGAAATCCATCGCTTGAATAAAGCTATTGAGGAAGTTCTCTACCCCGCCATGGAATCTGGCACTTTGGACATTATTATTGGCAAAGGCCCTTCAGCCAGGACTATTCAGCTAGATCTTCCACCATTTACTTTGATAGCCGCCACCACTAGGATCGCTATGATATCCGCTCCCCTGCGCTCGCGTTTTTCCGGAGGGGTCTTCAAGCTAGAATTTTACTCTAACGACGAAATCGCCGAGATCGTCCGCCGATCAGCCAAGATCCTTAATATTGATATCCATCCGGCGGCAGTTGCCGAAGTAGCCATGCGTTCGCGTTTCACTCCTCGCACAGCCAACTACCACTTAAAGCGCTGTCGCGACTATGCCCAGATCAACAAAACTGATTTGACACACGATATTGTAGAAAAAGCCCTAGTTCTCCTCGGTGTAGACAATGTCGGCTTGACTTCTGCCGACCGCGATATCCTCAAAACCATCATCACAAAGTTCGGCGGCGGTCCTGTCGGCCTCAATACCATAGCGGCCGCCCTCTCCGAAGAACAATCCACCATAGAAGAAGTCTATGAACCATATCTGATCCGTTTGGGACTATTGGAGAGGACTCCACGGGGCCGGATCGCCACAGACAAAGCTTTTGTCCATATGGGCCAAAAAGGCAGCGCAAAATTGCTTTAAAGCCTCTTCATAGAACCACCAAATGAAGCCAAGAAAAGCCAAAAATGGAAATTCTAGCCAGAAAATAATAGGCATTGACCCAGGTTATGACCGTCTGGGAATCGCTGTTATTGAAAAATTCTCTAAGGGACATGAAAATATCCTCTATTCGGGATGTTTCCGAACTTCATCCAGAGATAGTATATACGAAAGACTGCATCAGATAGGCCTGGAAATAAGCAGGTTGATAGAGATTTTTCGTCCAGACATAGCGACAATGGAGACTTTATTCATAGCCAAAAATCAAAAGACAGCCATGCGCGTCTCCGAAGCTAGAGGAGTCATAATATACGAAATGACCAAAAGACATATACCCATATTTGAATACAGTCCCATGCAGGTCAAGGCCGCCATCACCGGCAATGGTCACAGCGACAAAGATCATATGATAAAGATGATACATCTACTCGTCTCTATGCCCAAAATATCATCAGCAATAACCAATAAAAAAAGATTGGACGATGAATATGACGCTATTGCCGTGGCCCTCACTCATAACGCTATCCACAATTGGTCATCATTGCAAAAATAGTCCGTGTTTGCTAAAACATATTCAACAAAAAATTATCAATTTTAATTGATTCAGATGACGAGAACAAAAAGCCGTCCCATTCAAGAAGTAGAAATAGACCGCTCCGAGGATATCACAAAAGACCTGGATCCTTTGCCGCTTGGCAAATTGGATCCGGAGACAGAACTTGAGGAAGAGAGCGATGAATTGTCTTCCGAGGAAATTTCTTTGGATGAAGAAGAACTCAATCCTTTCGGGGACAAATGGGAGCAATAAGGCTATAATCTCCCTCATGACTGGCAAAAGGCGTAGAAATAAAAAGTTATTACGGCATCTAAAAATATATTCATTCCTGGGATTTTCTGGGATTTTTGTCTTGGTGGGACTCGGGGCTTTGTGGGTTGGCAATCTGAAGATGCCTGATTTGGATTCTCTGGAAGCTAGACATATATCCAGGTCAACAAAAATATATGACCGAACCGGCACTGTTCTTTTGTATGATACAGGCATAAACTCCAAACGGACCGATATTCCACTTTCGGAAATATCACCTCTTATAAGTCAAGCAACCATAGCCATAGAGGATAACAATTTTTACACCAATATAGGCATTGAACCTTTGTCCATCATAAGGGCTGTGTTTTTTGATATCGCTTCGGGCGGGTTCAGCCAAGGAGCTTCCACCATCACCCAGCAAGTGGTAAAGAACAGCCTTCTAACTAAGGATAAAACTCTGACTCGCAAGATCAAAGAGTGGGTCCTGGCGATCAAACTGACAAAAAGCATGAGCAAGGACAAGATATTGGAAGCATATCTCAATGAGACATCTTATGGGGGAACTATATACGGCGTAGAAGAAGCAAGCCAGACTTTTTTTGGCCGGTCGGCCAAAGAAGTCACTCTGGCCCAAGCCGCCTATCTGGCGGCCATTCCACAAGCTCCAACATATTATTCTCCTTATGGCACTCACCGCGAAGATCTGGATGGAAGACAAAAATTAGTACTTCAACGAATGAAAAGCTTAGGGCTGATTTCAGATGTCCAGTACGACTCGGCCGCGGATGAACATGTTCAATTTCTAGCCAAGAATCTTTCCGGCATAAGAGCTCCTCATTTCGTGATGTTTGTCCGAGATTATCTGGCCCAAAAATATGGCGAGCAAGTGGTATTGAGTGGTGGTTTGCGTGTCATTACCAGCCTGGATTTTGATCTCCAAGAAAAGGCTGAAGAAATTATTTCAAAATTCGCCCCGACACTCCAAAGCAATTTCAATGCCAGCAATACCGCCATGGTCGCTATAGATCCAAAAACTGGAGATATTTTGGCCATGGTTGGTTCCAAAGACTATTTTGACTCGTCCATAGACGGCAATTACAACATTGCCATTGCCAAACGCCAGCCTGGATCAACATTCAAGCCTTTTGTCTACGCCACCTTGTTCAAAAAAGGCTATACGCCGGAAACAATCCTTTTTGACACTCCCACCGAGTTTTCCCTCCAATGCGACAAAGAAGGCAAACCAAAAAATCCATCAGACGATCCGGAAAAAGTTTGCTATTTTCCTCTGGATTATGACAAAAAATTTCAGGGTCCTCTGACCATACGCCAAGCCCTAGCTAGGTCGCGCAACATTCCAGCCGTCAAAGCCCTCTATATGGCTGGTCTGAACGGTTCTATCCAAACGGCCGAGGATCTCGGAATCACTTCCTTAACCACTCCCTCCAGATATGGATTGTCGCTTGTTTTGGGTGGCGGTGAAGTTTCTCTGCTAGAAATGACCAGTGCCTACGGTGTATTCGCCAATGATGGCGTGCGCAATCCATATCGTTCTGTTCTCAAGGTTGAAAATGCCGAGGGGATAGTTCTGGAAGAATCATCAATTCACCCATATCGCGTATTGGCCCCAGAGATTGCCCGCCAAATATCTGACATATTGTCCGACCCAAAAGCTCAACTACCGGGTTATCGCTCAATCATTGAGACTGTAGGCAGACCAGTGGCCATGAAAACCGGTACTACGGATGATTTCCGTGATGTTTGGGCTATTGGTTATACTCCGGGCCTGGCTGTGGGAGCCTGGGCCGGTAACAATGACAATGAACCGCTTCAGCATGATATAGCTGGGTTGGTAATTGCCCCAGTATGGGGAGCATTCATGTCCCAAGCTGTCAAAGACACCCCTGTGGAAAGTTTTAGAGCCTCCCCGCCACCTCTAACCGACAATAAGCCTGTTTTGCGTGGCATCTGGTACGGCGGAATTTCTTACAAAAAAGACAAAATCTCCGGCAAATTGGCAACCGAGTACACGCCCCCAGAAACCCAGGAAGAAATAGTCCTGAATGATGTTCATGATATTCTTCATTGGCTCAACAAAGACGAGCCAAGAGGCCCAACAACAACCGATCCAAAACAAGATCCTCAATACGAATCCTGGGAATACGGCGTTCGTAAATGGTTTAGCGAAACCTGGCAGCCTTCTCACCCAGAATTCAAGGAAAATAACAATATTGTTTTACCAACTGAATTTGATGATATTCATACTCCGGAAAAATCTCCCCAAATCAGTATAATATTTCCCGAAGCAAATGCTGTCCTGTCTACCCAAAGAGTCACAACTGTCCAGCTCAAAATTGTCGGGCCATATACTCCCCAAAAAACAGAGCTTTACATCAATGGCAAATATATACTAACTTCTGAAAAAGATCCCCTCAATATTTCATTTATACCAGGAGATGTGGCCGAATTATCATCAGATTCAAATACCTTGTCGGTTGTTGTATATGATAGTGTTTGGAATAAGGGCCAAGCTAGTATTAATTTCAAAGTCTCCCCTTAGCGAAAATCTGTAAAAATCTTAACTTTTTGCGAAGCATTTATGTCCCTCAAAAGGTTGGATTTTTTGATAAACAATTCAGATCTGGCCGCTTGGGGAACATTTTTCAAAACAATCGTTGAATGTGAAAAATAAATATCTTTTTCCGGTATATCCAAAAAAATCTCTTTGTTTATTGCTTTCCTAACCTTTGAACGGATCAACCATTCACCAGATCGAGTGTTTATTATTTTTTTTAAAAATTGTCCTATACCTATCATATATTCAAATGTGTCTGTGGATCGTACAAGCCCCACCATCAACGATTCATAGGCATAACTAGGTACATGAAAGTCTGATCCCCGGAAACCGGTCTAATGATCATTGGGCGATTGTTTCCAGAAACGCGCAAAGAGACACTGTCAGATTCAACAGACTGGAAACAGTCAGTCATATATTTATGGTTAAAATTTATTTCGGCTGGTTCGCCGGACAAAGAAGCCGGTAATGATGTTTGATTTTCCCCCACATCACTGTTTTTTGTGAATATTTCAAATGTTTTGGCTGTTGGTTTGATGATAAATCGCACTTGATTGAATTTGTCGGAAAATATATTGGCGACTTTTAGAGCATTTATCAAATCTTGTTTTAGAACAACTGCTTCTGTTATGAATTCTTTGGGTACGATTTGGCGATAATCCGGGAAAACCCCGTCAATTAGCCTGGACACAAGATATATTCCCCCAGACTCAAAAGAAATGAGATTTTTGTTGGATGTTACTGAAACTTTCTCACTCATTGATTCCAAAATCTTGGTTATATTCAAGACATTATTCAACGGTATCATCATATCTCCAAATGATGTTGGGGTATTTATTTTGATGATTTTTTCTGCCAAACGAAATGAATCTGTGGCAACAAATACCAAATCTTCGTTGTTTTTGTAAACATAAACACTGGAAAGTTCTGGTTTGACCCCAGAAATAGAGGCGCTATAAGAAACACTGGATAACCCTTTGGAGAATAACTTGCTCTGAACAACACAATTTTGGCCATCCAAAACTCTTGGAATAGTCGGGAAATCTTCATTGGGAACGGTTTTTATGACTCCTTTTGAATGAGATGATGATATCTTCAAATTCCCAGAAATCTCTTCCATGTAAATTATTTGATTTTGTTCTGGAATTTGTGAAATAAAAGATGAAAATGTCCTCGCTGGCACGGCTATAACCCCATCTTTTTCTGATTTTACCGGTAATGATATTTCAATACCTATATCCAGGTTGGTTGTTTTCAAAACAACATTGCCATTCTTAACATTTATCAATATGCAAGAAAGAACGGGGAGAGTGGTTTGTTTTCCGGCAAGCCTCTCAACAAGATGTATAATTTCTTTCAGTTTTTGTGAACTTATCTCTAGTTTCATGGTATTTTATAGTAGTAATTATTTTTTAATTTTTCACTTATTATTATTAGGACTGTGGATATGTTGAAAAGCTATTTTTACTTTATATATAAAGTGTTTTATGACTTTTTATTTTCGGATAAACATATAACCAACAACCATAATGGATGAAGAAGTTTTTCTTAGATTAAAAATAAACGATTTTATCCACCAACAATTCCATACTTATACACATCATTATCTATATTTATAACATAGAACGAAGTTGACTGATCTCCTGCGACAACAAAAGATCATTTTTGACCTCTCCTCGGATTTTTTCGTATGAATGAATAACCGTGGTGTGGTCTCTCCCTCCTATTTTTTCGCCAATAGCTGGAAAGGATATATTGAAGTCCTCACGAAGGATATACATGATCACTTGTCTAGGTCTGACAACCTCCTTGCGTCTGGTTTTGTTGTATATACTGTCTTCATCAACTCCATAATATTCCGATATGGTTTTGACCACATCTTTGATTGAAACGACCTTTTTTGGTTTGGTGCAATTTTTGAGAATCTGTTTGATTTCATTTATATTCAACTCTCTTTTTTTGAGTTGTGTCTGACAAGCAACTATGTTTACCACACCTTCTATTTCGCGGATATTGTCTTTTATGGCATCAGCCAAGAATTCTATAATATCTTTCGGCAAGGTGATGTTGTGGGTGGAGCATTTTGTCCTAACGATGGCTATCCGCGATTCATGGTCTGGTTCTGGTATATCAACGACCATACCAGTGTTGAAACGGCTTCGTAGACGGTCTTCTAGCTCTGGAATGATATTGGGGTGCATGTCTGAAGAAAATACCAGCTGACGGCCCGTATCCTTGAATGTATTGAAGAAATGAAACAATTCTTCTTGGAATTTCTCTTTTTTTGAGAAAAACTGAACATCGTCCATGATAACGACATCAAAACGGCGATATTTTTCCTTGAATAGTTGGGCTTTGTTTTCTTGGAGTGAGACCAGATATTCGGAACCGAAGCGTTCCGAGGTCAGATAAAAGACTTTTTTGTCGGCGAAATCTTTTTTTATTTTATTCCCAATAGCCTGGATCAGATGTGTTTTGCCCCGACCGGTTCCACCGTATACGAACAAGGGATTGTATGTTTGGCCTGGTTTCTGAATGACGGTTTGTGAGGCGGCATGAGCAAGCTCGTTGAATGGGCCGATGACGAAATTTTCAAAAGTGTAGCGAGGATTGAGGTTGTCTTCTTTGTTGATGTAGAAATCATGGAGAGGCATAGACATAGTCGGTAGGTCCACTTCCTTTCTTTTGGCGTGTCCCAGCCCCTTGATACTGCCGTCTTTGGTGATAATGACATATTCAAGGGAACGGACTCCCTCATTCAAGGCCCGCAGAACGCGCAAAATGGAGTTGTGGAATTTTTTGTAAAGCCATTCCTGGGTAAAAGAGTTTGGCACTCCCAAGTACACGACTCCCTCCTCTTCACGAACGATGCTGGTTTCTTTGAACCATGTTGAAAAGTTGGCTTGTGATATGTCAGATTCTATCTTCACCAGGGCCGTCTGCCACATTTTTGTATAATCACTCATTGAATTTCTATTCCTCGGATTTATTTTCTAAGTATATACTTGTTTTTGATTGTACATACTTGTGCCAAAAGCTTAAATATGTTGATAAGATGTGGATATGCCAAAATCGAGCTCATTGATATTGATTTGTGTTCCATATCCTGTATAGTAAAACCATGTCCATAACTTACCAACCCAAAAGACGCAAGAGAGCTCGGACCCACGGCTTTCGTGCCCGAATGAAAACAGCCTCTGGAAGAAAAGGCTTGACTCGTCGTCGCGCCAAAGGCCGTCGTCGTATTGCTGTTTGATGTTTTTAAGGACCAAACACCACTACATCACATAACAAACATTGCCAGCGGCCTCTACCACAAAATGTAGTTCTTCAGCCAAGCGACTGGGCTTAAGATGAGTTTGTTATGTGATGTAGTGGTGTTTGGTCCATCAAAGCCAAAATGCTCCCACGCTCGCAAAGACTGAATACTTTTCAATTTGAGTTTGTAATGAGCAAAGGAAGAGTGGCTCATTCAACTTTTTTTACTGTCAGATTTGTCAGCAGTTGTTCCGATACTAGGATAGCCGCCGTGGCTAGCAAGAAAATATTTAAGACAGCCGTGAGTAGAAATAAGATGCGCAGGCGAATATATGAGGCAGTGAGGCCTTTGTATCCACGAATCCTCCAAGGAATGAATGTTGTTGTTTTTGGAAAATTGTCAGGATTAAAAGAGCTGATTCCAGCCCTGACGGATGATCTCCATGGTCTCTTTGTGAAGACAGGAATATTAAAGTATACTTGAACGGATGTACCAAACACTGATATTTCGGCCTCTCTACAATGGCTTGGTGGGTATTATAGATGTTTTGCCGTGGATAGATCTGGGGATGGCAGTTATTATCTTCACGGTCATAGTCAAATTGATATTGTTCCCTCTATCTAGGACTTCTATATTGACCCAGGCGCGAATGAAGGAAGTTGAGCCGGAAATGGCTCAACTAAAAGCTAAATACGCCAATGATCGCCAAGTACAGGCCATGAAGATCATGGAATTGTACAAGTCTAAAGGCATTCGTCCTTTTTCCGGAATTTTGCTGTTACTGATCCAACTTCCGATATTGCTTGCTTTGATCTCGGTTTTTTACAAGATCATTCCAGATATTCACCCCGAATTTCTCTACAATTTCATTTCCGTGCCGGTTATCAAAACACATTTTCTAGGATTGATTGATTTAACCCAGAAAAGTTTGATTTTGTCATTCATCACTGCCGGAGCCCAATTTTTTCAGCTTTATTTTTCCCCGGCTGTCCGAGCCCAGACTCGCCAATCCAAAACCACGCCAACCAATGTCGATTTTTCTTCGCAGTTGGCTGGTTCCATGAACAAACAAATGAAGTTCTTATTGCCGATCTTGGCTTTTGTTTCAACTTATTGGATCATTCCTTCCCAATTCCCTGCCGCAGCCGCTATAATCGCTATCTACTGGACAGTCAGCACCCTGTTCACCTTGGTTCAGGAATTGTTCATCATGTACAGATATTCGCGTAAAGTTAGGATCGTGTCATAAATTGGCAGGATTCAGGAAATAGTATCCTGCCAGTTCACTTACTAGACACCAAATCCAGTGACCAGAATGATAGGTCTTTTTTATTCATAAAGAGCAAATATTCGTCTTTATCACTGATTTCCATGTTGAAAACATCTATCAAGCGATCGGCCTGATCAACCAAAGCTGAAACCAAACTAACTTCACCAGTTCTGGCATCTACTGCCCAGATTTTGTCTGTGAAGGAAACAGTCCCCTTATACCAGTCATCAGGGTATTCTGCTTGAATCAAAGATGATGGCGCCGCGCAATAGACGGTATAAGCATAGAAATGCCCCCAAGCGCATTTATCTGCCAATGTTTGGATCAGAGCGTCTGTTTCGCTGGCGGAAGTTATTGAGTATATGAAAGCCCGGATGCTGTTTTTGGAGATCAGAGCCGTGGAATATAGAACATAGCGAGCGTCGTGACTGACTCGTGTGCTCAATCCACGGATGGGACCAAGGATTTTTTTTATTATGCCAGTATTAGGATTGACGAAGTACAAAAATCCATTTTGATTGGACGATCCTTTGGTGGTGATGGCAATGGTGTTTTCTTCTGGCCAATCAACATTGACTTGGGTCAATGGCGAAGAAAATATTTTTTTCAAGGAACTGCCGTTAAAGTTTGAAATATAACCTGTTCCGGATCCGTTCTCGTCTACAAAGACGAATAGGCGATCTTTTTTTGGCGAAACAGCATAAGCAATTGTTTTTTCTGGAAGATTTTTGCCTTTGAGATCAAATGGGGCCAGGGAATTGTTGGCTGGGGCAGTCGGAGTTGAAGTGGCTGTAGTTGTGGCCTGTTGTTTGGGTATTGGGTGGGCTTGAAGTTCCGCGTAAACCACACTTGGATCTCCAGAATTGTCCGGGAAAATCGTCCCAATGAAGGCAGTCAGATTTTTATTCCAGGAAGATTGATAGACTCTTGGCAATATGGTGTTTGATAATGTTCTGATATTGAGGGAGTCCTGACGAGCTTCATAAGTATTGCCTCTGCCGCGATCAATCCAGCGAATGACCGTGGTGCTGGCCGTGGTACTAGCGCCATACCCCCCGATGGGGGTGTCGCTCAAGAGCCGCAGAACAGGCAGTCTAACCTGTTCATTCTGGCCAGAATAATTTGTTGTTGTGGCATTCTCTCCGCCACTTGTTCCTTGTCTACCACCAGATGATGTCCTGCCAAAAGGAGCGAAGCCCCCAGTTTCTTCTGTGTCTGTATTTATAGGGATTGTATTCATAGAATAACGCAACAAAAAATACCAATAAGAGATTGCGCTTCCGAGCAAAATCACGATTAGTATTATTATAGTTTTTCCTTTAATGGTCATGATTATTGGAGGATATTTTATCTATTTGAATTTTTCTTCAATCAATGCAATGCTGTTTTTCAATCTATCCTGAAGTTCTTGCTTCAATATCGGGTCTTTTATGGACTCTATTTGTTTCGGCACAGTATTGAGCTCTGCCAAAGCTTGAGGTTTCTGGCTTCTATATGTATATGTCCCGCTTGGGAAAAAGAAACCAAAATCTGCGTTTTGGACCATAGCATCGCTCCTCATCAAATCTAGTATGGTTTGTGAATAAATAGCTTGATCATTTACTACGGAATATTTTTCGTACTTACCGAGCTTTTCCAGTTCGAAGATCTTTATATTTTCGGAATTCTCTATTCTTTTTTTGTAGTAATTTATAGTAGTGTTGATCCCCTCAAAATCCTTTTTACCAACAAGTCCTTGAGCGGCTAACTCAATAGAGGCATTGTTAGTAAATTTAATCCCTTCTACCAAAACATTAGCCTCTTTTTCTTTTATATTATTATTTGCAACTTCAATAGAAGTTTTTATTATTTGTACCCGTGGATCAGTTTCATTTATTCCCTCTTTTGATAATATATCCAACTGTTTTTTTAAATCATCAATATTTTGTTTTTCTAACTTTACATCCCCTTTTGCTTGTCTCAACTTTTCTTCCATGATAGAAACATCCAAATTGTTACTCAATCTTTGTACCTCTGCTGATATCTGATCAAAGAAATCATCAGGGCTTATTGAATCTTTGAGATTGACATTCGTTAGAGGTGGCACAAGTGTGGCTGGGATCTCTACAAGCCTCGGATTGACGGTGCGCAGTATGATGTATGAACAAAGGACTAGAAGAAGGCCGAAGATGGCGTTTTTGAATTTGGTCAAACCTTCTTTTTTGTTCTGCCAGGAATCCGTTGTCATGTATTGGAACCCCCCCCAAGTGATCATGAAGACTGCCGCCACGGCCGAAAGGGCTATCAGCAAATTGATGGCATATATGAGATATTCATTGAGATTTACTTCGGTTTTTAATTCTCCCGGGCCCTCTGGGCAAGGGCTAGTCTCTGTCGGTATACAAGGAAGAGGTTCCAAAAGAGTGTATGTTGTATTGTTCGCGTTCTGGGCGAATACGAAATGTTGATTAGAAACATTCAAGGTATTCAAGAACACTATGAAGCAAAAAATCATAGCCATAAAGATTTTTTTGTTTCCTCTCAATAAAATGAGTGATTTCATATTAGAAATTTAGATCGGAAGTGCTTTGGGTGGCAGAAGGACCAAAGACAATAGCAAATCCAGACTGGGCGCTCTGGAGGATATTGCGGATATTGCGGACGCTGACCAGGACCTCGGAAGAACCAGCTCCAGTATCCGGCGCGCGCAAGACTATGGACTGGCTGGAATCCAATTCTGGGTGACTGGCATTATTGATCATCCAGGAAAAAGATAGATTACCAGAAGAATCTTTTGGTTTGTTAAATCCGAAGGGCAAAGCCAGCACGCTCACTTCTCTTTCCGATCCGATTCGAATAGATTCATTCACAGCCGCATTGAACATTGGGCCGTAGAGAGGATCGTCAATGTAAAAGACTATTTCTGGGGCTTGTGGAGATATAGAGACACTGCTTTCGGCTCGAGCTTTGCCGTCGCGAGTCTCTGCCGTAACCGATATGACATAGGCTCTGGGAACGATATCTCCGGCGACCACCACGGATTGTTTGCCATATCCGCTTTGATCCTCTATGGCCTGATTATTCTTTTTCCAGCGGTATATCAGAGTCTGTGGATCGTATTGGACGCCACGGGAATCCGCGATGTGTCCTATGGCTATTATCTTTATGTTGTTTTGATATCCTTCAGGGGCCTTGCCATGGAAAAATGCCGGGACATGGCCATCTGTTTCCACGATCATATCTACCGATCCAGATCCTATGGAGATGGATTTGGTCAGGCGATTGCCATCCGGCAATACCGCGGAAACGGTTACGTTCAAAACGGTTCCCAGTGCGGGGGCTTTTACCTTTGCGACGGTTTCTCCTATGCCTTGGGATATGACTTTCCCTCCCACGCTCCAGCTGATAGTGGCGGTATTGATATCCACGCTGTAACTTCTGGCAGTAATGGTAACTATTTGTTCTGGAATTGGATTATCAACGGAAGCGGTTAATTCTATGCCGCCGACAGAAATAGGAATTTGTGCCTGAACAGAAAGATTGCCAGCAAACAATACGATAAAGCCAAAAAAGAGGAGTTTGATTGCCGATCTCATTGAATTTATTTTACCATGAAGTAAGAACTTGTTCACACTTATCTATAGGGTTTTCCATTCGACGGGGCGACCTTGCGGAGCGGTGCGAGCAATATTCATTAAGCTTTAGAGGGTTTTCCATTCTCGGGGGCTCAAACTACATTGCGGAGAGATGAAAGAATGTTCGCTGGGCTCTATATTATTACTGAGCATTTCCAGTTTTTTGAATGGCAGATTGTAATGGGGCGATGTTTCTGCGAGGCATTCTGATACCATTTTGATTGAGGGGTTGATTGTTGGTGGAGTTGATTATTGGAGGAATGCGCTGTCCGTCTATATTCGCAGGCGTTCCTATGCTCGATTGAATAAACATTTCCTGTTGAGTCTGTTGTTCGTATTCCGTCTCCTCTTTTTTGACATCGCTTTGGACATACCAGACATCAACGATCCAGAAAGGCGCTATTCCACCGGTCAAGGCATCGGCGCCTGCCAAACACAATAGAGAGACCAATCTCTTGGGTTTGGTGATGACAGATATTCCGAACAATTCAAACATGACTATCAGTATCCCTCCTATGAATGGCTCGGCGGCCTCGCTGGCTAGTATTCCGATCCCCGTTAGATCCGCTAGAAATTGCAATACATCCACGACGCCGGTAAAAGAATAGAGCAGTAACCATTTGATCTTTCCGATTTTCTTTTTTTGTGGTGGCATACATCGATTATAACACTGTCATTGCGCCCGCCCACCTTCGCCAAGGCTACGGCGGACAAGCAGGGGAGAACAGTCTCTCGACTTTCGCGAAGCGAAACGAAGGGAGAGCTGTTGTCCTCGAGAGGGCGCAATTGTGCAAAAAATTATCTGGCTTGCTCCAGATCTTTCTTTGCCTGCTGGATTTGGACTAATTGAGCTGGATTGGTGGTGATGATTTGGTCTTCGGTGTAGGAAGCCACTATTTTTATAGCTACATGCTTGAGGCCCACGAAGAACATCCCCTCTCCCACATCTGATTCTAGTAATAGGTATTTCTCTTCATCGGTCAGATTGAATGTTTTTTGGACGCTGTCCATGACAGCTGGTGACTGTTTCAGAAGTATCTGAATAGAAGAGTTGGTAACGATTGGCAAACCGTATGGCGAGCGCAAGAAGTCATCCACATCTTGAGTGATAGTGGATAGACCCAGATAATATTTGCGTCCACGTTTGGCCAAACTGAATAGAAATGAAGCCGTATCTTCGGATTTCATCATCCACCATGCCTCATCTATGACCAATAGGCGTTTCTTGAGGTTTTTGCGGATAGCATTCCAGATATAGTGAGTAACAATATACATGGCCACAGGTTTGAGCTCGTCTTCCATGTCCCTAAGAGAAAAAACCACGAATTTTTTATTGATATCAACATTTGAGGGGCGGTTGATGAAGCCTGCCCATGTACCCTTGGTGTATTTTGACATCCGTTGGACCAGAGAATCAGCTCCTTCCATTCCAGCCAGGACCAATTCAAAGTCTGACAAAAGCGGTGGTTCTACATTGCGGAAGTCTGCCTCAGCTGTAATGTCTTTGAGAGCGTATGTCTCGGTGATGGCCCGGTCAATGATAGCGTCTTCTTCCTGGGTCAGGCCGCCCAACATGATTCGGAATAATCCTACCAAGTTGATGATATTTGAGCGCAAAACATCAGTAGCGGATTCATCTTCGCGCGGTATCGGTAGATCAAAGGGATTGATATGGTGCTCGGAATTGAGGGAAATATTGAAATATTTTCCACCCGTGGCTTCGGCCATATATTCGTATTCTCGTTCAGGATCTATGACGATCACTTCTGTATCAAACATCAAGGTACGAAGAATTTCCAGCTTGGTAAAGTAGGATTTTCCGGCGCCAGCCACCGCAAATGTCACGGAATTGTAATTTTCCAAGGAGAAACGGTCAAAGAGTACCAATGAAGAATTGTGTCTATTGATCCCATAGAGTATGCCCTTGTCCGAAGTCAGATCAAAAGAAACAAATGGGAACAGACTAGAGAGTGGCGATGAATTGAGCTTGGAATGGACAGCTAACTGATCATCGGCAATGGGAATGACGCTTTTGAAGCCTTGTTCCTGCTGGAATAGGGCAGGTTTTACATATACCAGTTTTGATTCCAAAATGGATTTGACCTCGGATTCTAGTTTGTCTAATTCATTGTCTGTCTCGGCAAAGAGGGTGATATATACTCCGACATCAAAGAGATGTTCCTGGGCCTGCATCAGCTGATCGCGCAAGGCTTCCAGATCTTGGTATGCTGTATCCAGAGCCGGGTCGCGCACCAGGCCTTTGTCTTCTCTTCTGGAAATCTGTCCCTGAACCTCGGCTACTTTTTTCTGGAAATGTCGCAGTATCTTGGCGGTGTCAACGGGGTGAATAAATATGGATATATTGAATACTTTGTCTAGGTTTATGATCGGAGCAAACCAGCTTTCGTCCAAAAATCTGGGATAAGAAATTACAAATAAGGTCCGAGCGATTTTTTCTCCGAGATTGAGCTCCTTGGGGCTAACCTTGAGAGCAGATGGAGCGATGACATCCTTGAGTTCCAGTACCCCAGCTTGGTATATTTCTTCGGGTAAGACGGAAACTATTGGTGCTTCAGATTTTTTCCCCAATAATTTTGAAAATATAGACATTTATGTTATTTGTATCGGTTTTTCCGTTTCCCCCGGATTGAATATCTTATAGAACAATTCTACCACTTCCTCTGTTCCCAATTCGGCGGCCCTGATACCACAGCGTACCAAGCCCTGGGTCACAACAGCCACTCTCTGTTCTAGTTGACTGCGGTATTCGTCAAACTGGGCATCGGCTGTGGGATTGCCTTGTGAGCCTTTGCGATTTGGGAGGATATTGGCGAAAGGATTTTTCTTCGAGCCGATGATTGGAGGGTCATAAGGGATGACCACGAAGAAGCTTTTGCTCATAATATTGGCGCTTTCCACAAAAGTTTTGACGAATTCTATGTATTCCCGGACTTGAATCTTCATCAATTCGCTGACTTGTTCTTTGTAACGCTCTTCCAAAAGGGCTATGTATGGGCGTATATCCAACTTTTTGGACTGAATAAATATCTGAACCGAAAAGTCCAGAGAATTCAAAAAGTTCTGGAATTGCAAAAGAATGGCGCTCTGTTCATCGGCAGACTTCAAAGCGAAATTTAACGATGAAGCTAGAATGACGGAACGCATGGCCCCATCCTTCAAGATGATCACCCCGTCACGGATCTCTCGGACTGGAACAAAATTTTGGGTGGTTTTTACTGTATTTGCCATATTCTTTTTGTTTTCTCGCGAAATGGTGGAAGGAATCAATGCCAATCACTTTTGATTTTTGTTTGAATAGACGCTTTCTTTTATGTCCAGACTCCATGATAGGTCTTTGAGCTTGCTGTCAGAGATCTTTGGGACCATGATAGAGGCGTAGTTTTTTGATATGGCCGAAATATTTTGGAGACTCTTTTCTGCGGGGACATCTTCTTTTTTCCATATATATAGTTTACTGCCTAGATAATATTTGAATGCGGACTCCATGGTGGCGATAAAGGGTTTGTTATTGACCTTGTAAAAAGCCAAGGAGGCAGATATGGCCATGATGATGATCATTGGGACGACGGATATGGCCAGGCTGTCTGTCAAGGCATAAATAAGAAAAGACAAACCGCCGCCTCCGACCAAATATATGAATTGCTTCAAAGTCAGCTGGCCAAATATCCTGTCTTCCACTTCTATGAATTGAGGCACCTGAAAGCGCATTGCTAGTATTATACCTTATGTGATTATTATCCACATTCAGTTGTTTCAGTGCACTATCGGATAGTTTTCTTGATGCATATGTAACTGTGTATATTCCAGAATTTCAAATCTCCGCCCATGGATAACCAAATCCTTTTATGTTATTTTTTTCAAAAAGATTGAGGGGTCTAGACACTACTGATAAATTGATTTGTTGGCAAACAAAGATGCATCAGCAGATGCAAGTTTTGAAGCACTTGTCCCAGGGTTTGTATGTAAATATGCGGAAACGAGATCATATCCCAATGTATACCCTGTCCAGCGCGGAACAACATCTGGCTGTGAACCAAAGAACCATAGATTGTTATCGTATGTTGGCTTTTCCCATTCCCCTGAAGCCTTTTTAAGAAAAATTTTCTTTTGTTCAGGGGTCAATGCGTTGGAATATATCGATGGAGTTTTTTTGCCAGTTATTTCTTGAGCAAAATGATCTGCTAAGCCTTCAAATACCAGAGCCTCCAATAAGGTGTCGCCCTCGACTTGTTTTTGCCAACGAATGGTATGATGAAATTCATGAGCCAACATAAATAGTAACTCATTTTTTAATGAACTCTCAAGATTTGGATGACGAGGATTTAGTGAAATAAATATAACACTAGCATTTGGTGTAAATCCTCCGATACCACCAACCTCAGACTCATTAAATGTTGCTCCTGGGTTATAGTAGAACACTACATCCACATCATTGATTGGTAACAATTTTTTAACAGACAAAACAGCAGATTCAGAAATTGATTTCAGTTGTTTTACATATGGTCTTATATCTTTTGAGGCCAAAAGGACATGGGTATTTATAGACATAAAGGTATTATACAATATTATAGATAAACAAAGATTCCATGAAACACGGATGTCTCATGGAATTCCTGGTTGTAACGGGGTGGCTATTTTCCGCAGGTACCACCTCCCGGACACGCGCCACCACTGCGGGTGCAACGGGTTCCTGGGATGTCTTTGTAAGAACGAACTGACACCTTGACTCCTTTGGGGGGGTTCGGTGGTTTTTTTGTTTTCATAATACGCCCAACTTCCCTTCAATTTGTTACTCCTTCAAGCGAAGAAGTGGGGAGTCGAAGGGTATTTCTCACTCCATTTGAACGATAACATGTTCATTCTAGAATGTCCACGGTGTTCATTACCATGGCCGAAGTTGATAGGCATGAGCTTTTCCGACAGCACCCGCATAACCGACAGCCCACAGGCATGATCTTTGGGTGTAATATCCACCACAACAGGATCAAGATACTGTAGATCACCCTTGAAGTTTTTCCTGATTACATCACTTTCTTCTGCTTCAAGTAGCCAGTCAACATACACGAGATTTTTCGGATCCAGATAAAAAGCGCCGTGATCTTCTGGACATTTTATATCTAGAATGCTCATTCTCGTTTTTCGCCTGTAATCATGCCATGTCATAGCCATAAACTCAGCCTCGTTGAACGCTTTTAGAGTTGCATCAACAAAGTTTGGTTTGCAGGCTGCACCAGAACAGATTGCAGGTCTCTTTTTTCGAGACCATATGATAGCCAGTATTACTGGAGGACCATCGAGTGTCAAATCCAGCATGGAAACATTGTAACCCAGTCGCTTCCACTCTGAAATTCTATCTCTCAAGTCTAACGGCAAGTACTCGTGATTTATCGAATTCACTTGACGCTTGGAATACCATGTGACAGTGAAGGCATCACGCTCGATAAGTTCGTAGAGAGCCGTCTCAATCGCAATCTCTTTGTCGAGATGCGCCGCGACACCACTTGAACTCGCTTGATAGCATAGTTTCAATTCGCACTTCATTTGCTCCGTAGCGTAGTAGACAAGCTCCATAGGAACCCAAACTCGTTCGCCAGTCGCTCTGCGTGAACCAATAACCCAATCTATTTTTCTCCGGGGATCAAACTGTGTGACACCTCTTAAGTTTTTGAATTGAGCGTTCGAGTAAGGAACTAGGACGCGAGGATCGAGGAATGGTTCGCCTAGATTGAGAGCGCTTTCTTTTTGGTCGCTACGGTTTTGTTCAAGCGCGCATCGCTCAAATCCTTCCGCTAGAACTTTTATAAGCGTTTCGTTTGAATTTGATCCAGTCGCAAATGCAACTTTATTTCTAAGCATGATTTTTGTGGCATACCCATGAATAGGTCTATATGTAGCCACAGCTGCCCACATTGGCATTGTGTATCCCATCACTTCAAGATCCAAAAACGAAACATCTTCTATTGGTTTGTTGTGCCCAACAAGCATGTGACGAAGTCGTTCTGCTGTTTCTGACATTTCTTGGTCACTTATTGAGGCATATTTTTTACGATTGATTTTTCCTATAATAAGTGTTGTTAAAACTGCTTCTTCTGGGAAAATCAGCCCGAGCTCTTTTGCTAGTTCTTCATCAGCAAATCCACAACATTCAACAATTCCAATATTTTGCTCAGCACAAAATAAGTAAGTGTTTTGTGTCGCATGCCCAGCTTCAAGTAAAACAAGACGATACCCACGATTCGCGTACTTCATAGTTGAACGCTTGAAATTTGCCACTATGCACAGGACGCATGCCACATTTTCCAAAAGCGTTTTGGCATTGAATGTCTTTGACAACCATACGCTCGGATTTTTGCCCGACACCATGATCAAACTTCTCTTCTCAGGATTCCAGCGATGTATGCCTCTGGGCACTTGTTGATCGTCATTAGGGACGATTAGATACAGATCAAGCGGGTACATTCCACCACCGGAGGCCACGCTCCAGTGTTTGTTTTTCCCGATGCTGTATGTAGCCTCCAAGATTCCAGACAATTTGTTCAACGAAATCTGACCCGGTTGAAAAGCCCGAGTAGACTTCCGATTTTGAATTACATCAAGAACACTACTCGAGATAGGGTTGGGTATCTGAATTACCCTACCATCGCGTTTTCGTAACCTATCAGACCGCAATATATCTGAAACCCCATCAACACCGAGATCGCGCGAGAATTTTGTCGGATTGGCTGAATCTTCGTGGAACCTTAGATGAAGATTCCGACTATCGCAGACAATCCCTTGCTGTTCAAAAAGTAACAGAAATTTGGTCACTTCTTCCGGACTGACGGTCCGTAATTTGTGAGTTATATCCCCAACATTATTGAATCCGTTGCACAGGCGTAAAATATTCTGAATGGTAGTGCTTTTTCCGCTCAGTATTATAAGCCCTTTTCGACCCACAAAATTGAGCGTGTTTTTCTTGCTCCGATAGCCGTACAATACGACCAGCGGACGAAAATCTTGTTCTATCATAGTCTTTTTTTAGTATTACTGATTGTCAGTGAGCTGTTTGTAAATGAATCAATCCCACAGAAGTGGTTTCGATAGTTAAATCTAATAATGAGACTACAACAATTATATATAATGTAAATAGTATAGTTATGATTCAACATGTTCATAATATTTTTTGTTGTTCCTTTGTCCACACCCGACTATTGACATTTTTGGGGTTATGTAATACTTTTTTGATAGTGAGTCGGATGTGTGCCTTGATTGTGGAGCCTTGTGCGAGAGCATTTTGGAATTAACTCCATTTGGTGCGCATCCAAAACAGTTTGAATTATGAAGAAAATGTTTTTGCCAGCGTTGCTAGCATTGGCTTTTGGAATGGGGTGCACAAATTTCCGGAGGTCCCTGGTTACTAACCCAGGGTCAATGCGCTCCATGAGCGCGTTTACGTTGGGGGTTCCGGAGTCGGCGGTGAAGGTCGAAAATGACCAGCTCTCGGAGCACGAGGCCCGTTGGGATGTCCGGCTGTCTAATGGCACCATCATCAATTTCAAGAGTGATCCGTTCCTCAACGGGCTCACCTTTACTACCAACAAGACCTCTGCCAGCATTTCGCCTCCCATTAGTTCCTCAATCGCGGCGACCTCGTCTAGGTCTCCGTAGAAGATGGCTCATAGCTTCCTTGCCATCGGAGAGCGCGTTGCCTTTGTCTGTCGGCGGTGCGCTCTTTTTTGTTATTCAATGCTCTATTCAATAGGCTCCTTGTAAGGATCAGGTCCAGTTTTTGCTTGAATAGGTGGCTTTGTGATAGGTTTGTCATCTGCTTGTCTGACTATTTTCTGTTGAGGTTCAGCTACGGGCGTGCTCAAGAGATGATCTACTAGAGGTTCGGTGTAACCGTAATTATCTCTCTTTATAGATGAATCACTTTTTTCCTCATCGCCTTCTTTTTCAATAGTGAAGTTCCCCACTCGTTCAAGGTCGGCGATATCAGTGATCTTTTTATTGGTGTCTGTTTGCATTTGGTTTTTGATAACCTGGAATATATCTTTATTTACTTGCTCGGCGATTTTCTCTGCAGTTTCTGTTTGTAAATTTGTTTCATAAAAAAGAATGTACCACGAAGATTTACTCCTTATCCACATTCCCCACCTTGACAAATCCTAACAACCATACTATGCTCTTGGCAGTGAGTCGATGTGAAATCTGACAATTGAACAATGAAATCCTTGGCAATTTGTTTGTCTATGGTGAAGTCATTGAGTTGTTGGTATTACATCCAAATATCGAAAAACTATGAAAAAATTATTTCAATTGGCACTTTTTGTGCCAGTCGTCATGTTTGTCTTTGGATGCGCCAGCTCGCCCGATAGTTTGAAGAGGGTGAGCGCCGCGGCCATTGGAGGTCTTCGTCCCGATCAAGTTGCGGTGTCCAATGTGAAAAGAGGGATGCTCAATGTTGATTGGGTGGCAACATCACCAGACGGCACCGTCTATGATTGCTATGCCGACGATATGTTGCATCAGGTGAACGCCGTCAAAAGAAAAGACGGTGGCTCTACCGGATCCTCCATAGTAGCTGCCTCCCCTGCCCCCAAGCAATAACGGCAAAATCAGTGTCGTGAGCTTGAAGAGCGTGTTTCCCTTCCGGAAGCCGCTCTTTTTTGTTATTCAATGTTCTATTCAATAGGTTCTTTGTAGGGATCAGGTCCAGTTTTTACTTGAATAGGTGGCATTGTGATAAGTTTTCCATCTTCATATCTGACTATTTTCTGTTGAGGTTCAGCTACGGGCGTGCTCAAGAGGTGGTCTACCAGAGGTTCGGTGTAACCGTAATTATCTCTCTTTATAGCTGAATCACTTTTTTCTTCATCACCTTCTTTTTCAATAGTGAAGTCTCCTGCTCTTTCAAGGTCGGCGATATTGGATTTTTCTTTTAAGTCTTTTGCCTGGCTCTCTTCTTGTATTTGATTTTTCTCACTAGTTTCCCGAGCTTGTTTGCGAATACTTGCCAAGACTTCATCATTGATAGAGTCAGCTATTTTTCGTGCTGTTTTCCCATCAATTCTTAATTCTTTGCTGATGCGATTGACAAATTCTGTCGCCGGTTTCAAGCCTATCATCGTCAGTCCTGTTTCTTGGACAAGATCATCTATCTGATCAAGAAGTAGTCCGTACCGTTCCCCAATCTTTTGGATCTGCAATGCCGTATTTACGGAAAAGAACGCATTCTTTATTTCCGGCGGAACTTTTTTCAGTTGTTGTTCTATGATTTCTATATCCATATTTTTAGAATTGCCTCTTTTCCACATCGCGACCTGACGCTCCTACTGTTCCTTCAAATGTGGCCAATTGATTCTCAATATCAGTCTTGTTATTTTGCTCATCTTGAATCTCATTTTTTGGTGTTTGATTAGGGTTATTTGGTCCAGGATTAGTATTAGATACATTTGTTCCAGTCAAAAGATCCAACCTCTCCTGCTCATATGCATTCAATGTTGTCGTTCTAGCTTTTTTCTGATGTTTATTCATTTCACTTGTCAGTTTATCCAACTCCGACTTGACTTCAGCCAGTCTAGCTCTCAATATCTTGGCCGCGGCCACTCTATCAGCCCTACCTACTATATTTCCAAACATAGAGAGTTTGGCAGGAATAGAGGTAGAAAGTCTACTAGCATAATCAGCCTTGGCTTGTTTATTTCTATCAAGAGATTGGGCAAAATCCTGCCTGGATTTTAACTTTTCTTCCAGCTTTTTGTTGTAATCCTGGGCGGCTACTCGGGTCCCTTTCAAGGCTTGTTCACCAAACCAATTTTTGGCGGCAAAACCCTGGAATGACTCGCTTCTGGCAACACGACTTGCCACACGGCTTCCGGTTTCTTTCCAGGCCCCCTTGCCGATTTCTCTGTAACTTCCGTAAGAACCCAATCTTTTTTGGGTCCAGCCCTTCATATTCTCAAACATCTTTTGAGTCCAGCCTCCCGAAGATCCCGCTATACTCAAGGCAGTTATGAGAGGCATATTGATGATGAATAGAACGATAGCCGCTCCGATGAACAGATTTATATAGCCTGTGGCCACTCCTCCACCCAGAGAACCAATATTATCGGTGAAA
>MHRM01000001.1:0-24743 GCA_001822575.1 Candidatus Taylorbacteria bacterium RIFCSPHIGHO2_02_FULL_44_12 | reverse complement strand
CGCCAGATACAGGCCGCCGCCGCCGCTAGGAAACTCAAGCTAGTCACTACTACCACTATGGCCGCTGTAACAGTCACCAAAAGTATCCGGACCGTGGCATCTATATTGCCACCGGAGTCAAACCAGCCGGATGTCAGCTGGCCGCGGTTTTGCCACCACTGATTGATGTGGAGCGAACCCATAATGATGTCCGATATCCCGCCACTACCACTTTCTATAATACCAGCGGTTATTTCTTTAATATTCGTTCCTTTGATGGAGGCGGCATTGCCCGGAGCCAAGGCGTTGTAGAGTTGAAGAGAGACAATGTTTGATCCATCTATCATCACTCGGGTAAAAAAGAAACTAAAATTGATCAATATGCCCAGTATAATGATATTTTTGATCAACTCGCCAAAGTTGGTTTGCTGTCTGCTCAAGATCATATTTATGGCCGCCCATAGGATCAGAAATATCAGGAATAGACTAGAAATGTCGCGAATAATCTTCCAGACACTGTAAATAACCTCGCTTTCATCTATAAACATACCGAGGTGGGTAGTGAAATACATTCCGACATTGAGCAACATTCCCGCTAAGCTCAATATCCAACTCAAAATCAGAAGTATTATAGATGACCAGCTAGATACTACCAGAAACAATGTTTTGGTGACTGGTCCGCCGACGAAATTTAGATAAGATCCAACACCACCAGCTATATCTTCTGCTACAGACTGTGCCATCGCTGGCTGGGCTGCTATATTCAAGGCAAATATCACCAGAATAGAGACCAGTATTATTTTGTGAAGGTGTCTCTTAATCATTTTTAGTAATAGTATGGAGCTGGGTTTGAGCTGGTAACACTATACGGGAATGTTGAGCAATCTTGTTGATATCTATTTGCTTCATAATTGAATCTTTGAGCTTCGGCATCGGCATTTTGGAGATCTTGTTGGGCATTGCTATTGCCTGTGGCGCTGACACTAACAGCGTTTTCTATGATGGCTGAATAGTTTTCTGCCTGGGCCCGGATGTCGGCACTGGTATTGGGAGTGGACAGCTCGGCTTCATCCAACTGTTCCAGTTTACGATTAGCTTCAGCTTGTTTGATAGTTAGTTGAGCTAGGATAGGATCCAAACGAGTCCTGATAGCACTGTCTATGTTGGACATCTGGGCTCGTAGATAATTGCTCTGGACTGGAGAGATTGACAGAGTATCTAGGGCGGCTAGACATGCTCTGGCTGTACCCAGACGGTTGCGGCTGTCTGTCAGTATGCCAACAGCCCGGTCATAGGTTTCTTTGTAGGACTGCAGAGAACCAATGAGGCCAGAAAGACTGCTTTTGAGCCGGGCTTGAGTGTCTTGATTGCGTAAATTGTTTTGGGAAGTGGCGTCACGATATATTTGCTGGGTGTACGAAGGTCCTCCACCAGATCCTCCACTCAAACTGCGCAATCCTCCTCCGAGCATTTGAGTGACGAGTTGGGACATAAGAGCATTGATGACAGCATTGATATCGTCGGCCAATTCCAATTCTGTGGCTGGAACATTAAGCTGTTTTTCCAGAACACCAGATATGACCGATCCCGGAGTATCTGTAGAACAGCTTCTGTAGGTGATGGTGCCGTCAGAATTGGCCTTGGTAGTAACGCCAGCATCGCCCTGTGTCAACAGTTCTGCTTCTGCCAATTCAGCGTCGTCGTAGGGATCAATTGTTCCCAATTCTTTGCAGTTTTGCCAAGACAAAAATCCTTTACCTCTGTTGAGATCAAGATCTATCTTGGCCTTATTACCCAATATTTGAGCTTGGAGATCTCCTTGGGCTTGCAGATATGCCCCGTAAATATTATTTTGGGGTTCGGTTGTCATGCTGATGAAAGCTGGCCAGCCTCCCTGTCGGAAGTCTCCTCCCATGAATCCATCCACACTCCTTCCATTGACCGATATGGACCCTGGTAGATTCTCAAAATTATTTATGATCCTGCCGAGAGTACAAGTATATCTTTTGGAAATACGCGAAGACTGTTGGAGGGCTAGGGCTATCCGTATATCCACACCAAAAGGCGAACAAAGTTGGGCTAATGGACCCCCTTGGCTCAAGAAGGCTCCCGTCACTTGATCAGCTGCATCCAGGAAGAATCCTTCGGGATTGGTTATGAAAGCCGGACTGCCCTGAAAGCCGCTATTTATCCAGTTTATGACACTCGTTGTCATCTGGTGCAATATTTGTTTGGCGAGCACTGTAGCCAGGTGGTCCAGAACATAATTTTTAAGATCATCTCTAATACTATTGATAGTTCTGTTTATAGAAGTTGGACTTGTATCAAGACTGACAATTACCAAGTCTCCAACTCCCAACACAGCGTACACTCTGTTTATTGGCATTAACTGTGCCATAAGTACAAACACTAATATTCCCAAGATTAACTTATTTGTTATTGAAAAAACTTTGTTTCTCATATTTATATTTGCTCAGTATCCAAAAGGTATTCCAGCCGATACAAAATAATTTTGGATGTTCGTCATAGCCAAACCGATCCTTTGGAGAGCATCTGCTCCCAAGCTGACAGCCGCCAACCCGCGTAGAGGATCTATGTCAGCCTTGCGCAGAGCCTCGGCCGAAAACAAGGCCATATTGAAACCATTCAATATGTCTACATGATACCGCGCTAGGGCTTGTGGTGCTGGTGTGGATAAAAGGATTGTTCGGGCTTCTTTGTAGCCTGCTATCAATGGATCTATGTCTTTGAGCAAGCTCATATCTTCTTTGTCAAAAGCATCCATGGCTATGATCGCTTCATTTCGGGTTGTTAGGTATGTGGCCAGAATAGTCAGAATAGATTTGCCGTATGCTCCGACAATTTCGGTGCTTGGAGTATTTATAATGGTGATGTCTTGGAGATTATAAACAGACGGTCCTGGCAGAGCGGCCACGCTTTCGGTTATCAGTTTGTCTGAGGCGGATTGGACAGCTCCACTGTCTTCATTCAGACCGGCCTGTCTCAACTGAATATAGGTCGTGAAGAAATCTCTGCCCAATCTGTCTGTGGCGGTCAAATTTTTGTCGCTTGTGGCCGAGGTTTTGTTGGCGAAAGGGCGGGTGGAAGCAATGGTGGTAGTGGTGGAGTTTCCATCAAAGAATTGTTTCTGCCATTCAGTACTGGTGCTTAGGCTTAAGAAAGCTTGGGACGAAGATGATACTGCTGGTTGGTTGACGATAGCTTGGTTTGACAGTCTTGGTTGGCGGGTATAGAGAGCGACGCTAGCAATAGCAATGAGACAAATTACACTTATGATAAAAGTTTGTAGGCGAGAATGAGTCATAGTTTATGAACTCCAAGAATTATAGCAAAAATCAGACTCACTCTCTATAGCATCCCCGCGCCCTCTCGGGGAGAGCTGCTCTCCCTTCGTTTTGCTCCGCAAAAGTCGGGAGACAGTCTCTCCCCTGTGGGCACGGCTGACGGATGTCCATAATATATGAGTAATTAAGTGACGAGACTGGTAATTTGCAACCACTGAGTGACAGAAATATCCTCTGCTCTTATTTTTGGATTTAGGCCCAAGTCAAGCCATATCTGATTTAGTTTGGGCGCGGGTATTACTATTTCAAGGTTTCTTATGGCATATTTGCGTTTATGAGTAAAACCAGCTTTAAGAATATTGAAAAATGCCTGTGAAGTGAGATTCTTTTCTGCCAAAAGCTTATCCGAGATGTTTTCTATGACTAGAATGGCTGAATCAACCCTTGGAATAGGTATGAAAGACCCTCGTGAAACACTTGCTAGGATTTTCGGTTTGCCAAAAACTTTGACTGAAACAGATAGAATGCTTTCTTTTTTGTCTCTAGCAATGATCCTTTTAGCCACTTCTTTTTGGACGAGAATAACCATTTTTTGAGGTCTTGGGTCATATTCAAGGAATTTTTCTAGTATCATCCCTGTGATGTAATACGGAATGTTGGCCACGATCATATATGGTCCTTTTGGTGGATCCAGGCCAGGGTCCAAAATATCGCCTTCGAGCAATTGCAATTTTCCTTCTCTCAACTCACTGTTAAATATCACTCCCAACATTGCCCAAGCCCGGTGGTCCTTTTCCACTGCCACAACCTTGGCTCCTTGGTCCAAAAGTGCTCTGGTTAATATTCCTGTTCCAGGTCCTATTTCAAGGACAATATCTCCTCTTTTTATTCCGGCCACTGAAACTATAGTCTCCACCGCTCGTGGTGAATTCAAAAAATGTTGGCCCAGAGATTTTTTGGCGAAGAGTTTCATAGTTTTTTTGTGTGATAATGGTAGATGAACGCCCAAAGCCGTATCATTTCCTTCACAAACCCGACTTTTAAAAAAATAAAGATTATATACTGTATACAACTCGCGTATTGCTAAAGAATCAGGGTTTGTGAAGGAGATGATCGGCGGAGGGCGGAGTATGGCTACTATCCATTATCACACAACTAAAAATCAATAAATATCGCTTTGGCGCCAGTCGGCTTTCCGGGAAGAGTTTCTTCAATAAGTTCTTCTGCTATGTCGGTTATAAATTCCGACGGCGCCGAGACTTTTTGGGTTCCGTACATAGTACGCAAGACCGCATGACTCAAATATAGTCTTTGTTTGGCTCGCGTTAGAGCCACATAGAACAATCGCCGTTCTTCCTCGTCCACATTCTGCCCATCTCTGTCATTGTGTCTCTTGAATGGGAAAAGATCCTGCTCCAATCCCGCGATGAAGATATGTTCAAATTCAAGCCCCTTGGAGGCGTGTACTGTCATCAGTTTTACTGCTTGTTTTTGCGTATCTAGTTCATCCTGATCTGTAGCCAAGGCCGCATTCGTCAAAAGGGCCTCTATGCCATCCAATGGAGCCATATGATCATATTGTGTCGCTACTGATACCAGTTCATAGATATTTAACAATCTTTCCTCATCCTCCGCATTCCCTTTGCGAAATAATTCCTCCATTCCAGTCTGTTTCAAGACAGACTTGATCGTTTCTGATGGTTTTTCCGATTTTATTTTCCCATGGATATTGTCCAAAAGTCTCCAAAAATGAGCGATTTTACCGGCTGTAGCAGTAGGTATCAGGTCTTCCCTACCAGAAATTATCTTGGCTACGGTAGCTTTGCCTATGCCTCTAGGAGGTGTATTTATGGTTCTGACAATATCTCCCCAATTTTCCCTGTTGAGGGCCGCTCGGATATAAGAGAGGGTATCTTTGATCTCTTTTCTCTCAAAAAATCGTACCCCGACCAACTGGTAAGGTATATTTCTTTTGATAAAAGCTTCTTCCAAGGCCCGCGATTGGAAATTGGCTCTATATAAAACCGCGATTTCCTGGTGATTTGTCCCGGAATCTATCAAAGAAACAACCCTATCGGCAATAGACCAAGCTTCATCGCTCTCCGTATACGCCGCCATCAAAGATATTTTGTCGCCATGGTCATTGTCGGTGTATAGGGTTTTCTTTTTACGCAAAACATTCTTGCTGATGATATGGTTGGCCGCTGAAAGGATGGTTTTTGTAGAGCGATAGTTTTTTTCCAGGGTTATGACCACGGTTTCCGGATAGTCTTTTTCAAAATTCAATATGTTTTCTATAGTAGCTCCTCGCCAGCTGTAGATATTTTGATCCGCGTCTCCAACCGCGCAAATATTCCGGCGCGATGAAGCTAGATATTTGCTGATCTGATATTGGACTCGATTTGTGTCTTGGTATTCATCTATGTGTATATACAGCCATCTTTTGGCATAATGTTCGCGGATAGAAGGATGTTTGGCCAGAAGGTCTGCTGTTTTGAGCAAGAGATCATCAAAATCCAGGGTTTTTTCTTTTTCTAGAATAGATTCATACTCTTTCCAGACTCGAGCGGCTGTTTTTTCGCTGAAACTATCTGCCTGTACGGCAAATCGCGAATTATCCAAACCATTGCCTTTGGCGCGGGAGATCATATTGAGGATAGCGCCAGGATCAAATGCCTTGGTGTCCAAGGAACATTTTTCCATCGCTTCTTTGATTATCCTTTTGGCATCCGTTTTGTCGGCGATAGTAAAGTGGCGACTCAAACCAGCCAGAACGGCATTTTCTCGCAGAATATGTGCGCCCAAAGCATGAAATGTGCTTATGAAAGATCTTTCATTCATAGAAACTGGCATATTTAGGGTTTTATCCTCACTCAAAAGATTACCAACCCTCTCTTTCATCTCCTTGGCGGCTTTATTGGTGAAGGTGATAGCTAGAATGGCTGTCGGAGCTATTCCTTTCTTTATCAAGCTCAAAATACGATGGGTAATGACCCTTGTTTTGCCGGATCCAGCCCCAGCTATTATCAATAATGGTCCCTCGGTGGTCTCAACCGCTCTTTGTTGTGCTTCATTCAGAGATGACATGGAAGTATGGTATCACTTTTTGCTGTGTATAGTTTTGATTGACAATTGACTCATGCCTGATAGGCTTTATTGGTAGCCAATCTTATATGCTATAAACAGGCTCAACAGAGCCATTTATTATGGATAGATCCATAGCGGTGACTGCTAAAATCAAAGAAATATATTTGCAAAAAGACAAGATTTGTTATGCAGTATAAATACCCAAAAAAAGATAAAAACATATCTCTGTCTAAACATATCTTATCTTGGAATGTAATACTTCTGGCCTCATTTCTTGTAATAGGTTTATTTGTTGAGACTGCTCATGCCAGCATCATCTCTTTGGTCAATTCCGTTTTTGGCAGTGCGCAAGTTTCGGCTCGGATCATTCCCGCCACTCCTTCAAATTCCCAGACTATCACTATTTTGCAGGCCGCTGTCAATATAGATCCGAACCCGGACAAGGTCATGCAGTTTGCGCCTCCTCTGGATGATGGTAAAACCCTGATACCAGGTATTGCGGCCGTAGGCGGAAGCGATGAATCCGTTTCAAATACACAAATCAGCATATATGTTGTCCGCGAAGGTGACAGTCTCTCAACTATATCCGATATATTTGGAGTAAGTGTTAATACCATAATCTGGGCCAATGATATATCTCGTTCAACACCCCTTCAGGCTGGCCAAATATTGGTAATTTTGCCAGTTACGGGTATCAATTATTCAGTCAAGAAGGGAGATACTATCAGTGGTATAATATCAAAATACAAGGCCAATCTGGAAGAAGTTCTTCAATACAATGATCTGACTGCAAAGTCCGATTTGGCGGTTGGTCAAACCATTATCATTCCTGATGTTGATCTCCAAGTTTCCACACCAATACGGGCGGCTAGTACCATTGATCCTCTTCGCGGCGCTGATGTGCCTTCTTATCCTGGTTACTATATTCGTCCGCTTAAGATCGGGACAAAAAGCCAAGGACTTCATGGACACAATGGTGTGGATCTAGCCGCGCCTATCGGTACTCCCATATACGCGGCGGCTGATGGCAAGATTATCGTTAGCTCTACCGGCAACTGGAGCGGTGGTTATGGTAATTTTGTAATTATCTCCCACGCCAATGGCACCCAGACAGTGTATGCCCACAATTCAAAGAATATCGTTAAGGTTGGTGAATATGTGGAGCAGGGTCAGGAGATTGCTCGGGTAGGCTCAACCGGCAATTCCACCGGCCCCCATGTTCACTTTGAGATCCGAGGAGCCAAAAATCCTTTCTAGGGGCCATTCGACGGGGCGACCTTGCGTATGAGTAAAAAGAATGTTTGTCGGGCTCATATTCATACTTTAGGACTGTGTCTATACTGTAAAGCTTCCAGAATATGCTCCGAGCTTATTTCAGTGACATTTGCTAGATCTGCTATGGTCCGAGCCACCTTGATGATCCGATGAAAAGCTCGCCCAGATAGTCCAAGTTTTTCTGCTGATACCGCCAAAAGATTTCTGGACTGATCATTCAAGTTTATGTGTCGCTCTATGTCCTCCGCATTCATTTCACTATTGTAATATTTGCGTTGGTCTGGCAAGGACAAAATTTTTTCTGGATGTTGGATAAATCTATCAGCTTGTAATTTGCGGGCTCTCACAACCCTTTCCCGGATCGCGGAAGAAGGTTCTCCGGAAGACTCCCGTAAAGAGAGTTTTTCATAATCTATCTTATCAACTTCAAGCCAGATATCTATTCTGTCCAAAATCGGTCCCGATATTTTGCGACGGTAGGATTCTATCTTCAAGGGAGAGCATATACACTGATCATTTCCTCCTTTGCCACAAGGACATGGGTTCATGGAGGCTACTAATATGCATTGGGCTGGGAATGTGATGACGCCTCTGGCTCTGGATATGGTGATCATTCGATCTTCAAGGGGTTGTCGCAGAGCTTCTATGACTGCGCGGTCAAATTCTGGGAATTCATCCAGAAATAACACTCCTCTATGAGCCAGAGTAATCTCTCCTGGACGAGGGATAGCTCCTCCGCCGACGATAGATGGGTACGAAGCAGTGTGATGTGGAGACCGAAACGGCGGGTGAAATATAAGCTCCTCCGTCAAAGCTCGAGCGGCTGAATGAATGCCGGTAACCTCAACGGATTGTTCATATGATAAGGGTGGCAATATAGAGGAAAAACTTTGGGCCAACATGGTTTTCCCGGTGCCGGGCGGCCCAGACATCAATACATTGTGTGCTCCGGCGGCCGCGATCTCCAGTCCGCGTTTGGCATTTTCATTGCCACGAACGACTTTCATGTCTACATAATATGGCTCTTGGCTGGCTGATGAAGTCTGACCAGTTCGCAATGATCTAGATCTTTTTTCATCTGATAGTATAGATATAGTTTCTTGAAGTGAAGATACAGCATATATGGTTATACCTCGGGCCAATGAAGCTTCATGGGCATTTTCGTTTGGGACATAAGCTACAGAAAACCCTTGAGCAGAAGCCTGGCATAAAAGAAGTAAAAGTCCACTGACACGCCGCACTCTACCCTCAAGAGACAATTCTCCCAAAAATAACCGACCTTCCGGATCAAAATTAATATCTCCGGTGGCCAAAAGATATGATAAAGCCATAGCCAGATCAAAAGACGAGCCTTCTTTGCGAATGTCGGCTGGAGCCAGTGAAATAATCACTTTTTGATTCTTTTGTTTGGGAGACGCATAGCCGCTGTTTTTGACAGCTGCCGACATCCGATCCTTGGCTTCTTCCACCGACCTGTCTCCCAAGCCCACAATAGAAAAAGCGTTTAACCCGTTGGATATGTCTACTTCAACAATGACAATCTTTGACTGCAAACCGATCAGTTGGGCACCATATGATTTGGCTATGCTCATGCCCCTATTGTAGAACTACTTGTTAAAATTCTTGTGAAAAAATGATCAAATTGTATTCAAAATATTATCAATTTTCTTGTAATAAGTTCTAAATTTTTTGTTCAATGTAAATGTTTAAGTGATATACGAGCCGAAGGATTTGCCTCTAGTCTTTCCTTCTCTATGGGTTTTTGACAAGTCTCGCAGATACCGTAGTTTCCCGTTTCGATGCGTTCCAGGGCGGCTTTGACTTCTATCAGTTGATCTTCTAGCCTTTTGAGTATGCCGGCGTTTTCTTCATATTCTTCAAACTTGTCAGCTACTTCGTTTTCGTCAGCCGCGTCTACTTCAATGCCTTTGGAGGTTGCTTCCCATCCGCCAGCTACAGCAGGATTGCGTTGACCAACGCTAGAAAGTTCTTCTTCCAGTTCGGTCTTTTCCAGTAAAAGTTTTTTCTTCAAAAATTCCTGGTCTTTTTTATTCATATTCATATCCTAACGCACAAAAGCTCGCTTTTCAAGGCGTTTGATTATTTCAGCCAAAGCCTCTTCATTTCCAGCTATTACCAATTTGGTATTATCCAAAAATGAGTATAGAAAAAGGATTTCTCCATTCAAAGTCCGGAAAGATCTGACATCTTTGTTGAGTATGATTCTGTCTTCAAACCTTCCCTGTACCGTGGTATATGGCTTCAAGGGTTCATGAACCTGGTCGGTCGTGGTTCCTTGTGAGGTAGAAGTTGCCGAAGATGTGGCAGAAAGATTGACGCTGGCTATACCTCTTGGGGGGATGGGAAATAAATAATCCTTTATGTCATCAGCCATGATTCGTTCCCATTGGAGCATTCCAGCAAAGGCATTCTGAAAGAAATTTGTAGTAACAACCACAAAAGAACTGCTGTGACCTGTTGGATTTGTGTATATGCCGAGCATCCAAGGGGCGGTTAGAGAGCGTAAGAGTATGTCTGGCGCCCCGATGTCTATTTGTTTGGCTATATATGGTCCGGTCAGTCTAGTCGTATTGCCCCTCGTATCCTTAAGTAATAAAACGATTTCAACGATACTACCTAGTTGGTGAGGTTTGAGGATCTCTTTTTGTGTTAGCAAACGGAGTTCTTGATAATCAAAATCATCTTTCAAGATTATATTGATCACAGTGTCAGAAGGTATGACGCTGGAATTGTTTTGTGTGGACGGAATTTTTGGAGCTGGGGCCAAAGGACTTTTGCTATATAGATAATAACCAGCCACGATTCCTCCCAAGATGAGCAACAAACTAATAAGCAGAATGATTAATTTTTTCCCCGAATGCTTTGGTTCGGCATCAGCCAATGAATCTGTGCTTTCTTTGCGACGACTCTCTGCCAAAGCGATTGTCGTGCTGGAAACACGCTTGCGAGCCATTACCTCGGCAATGTCGCCCTCATAAGTTCGCAAGGATTTTTGGGATTGTGTTCCGGTCTTTTCATCCATATCTAGCTATTATACTTTGTATGATGATCAAAATCTTTTTGGAATGTCTTTTTTCAGACGAGGTCTCTCTTCTTTCTTGCTGAAGAACTGAGGATCGGCTGTCTTTATTGAAAGGTTTATCCGACCCTTGTCGTCTATCTCTTTTATTATAACTGGGACTTTGTCCCCTTCTTTCAAGTATGTTTCCACTCTCTCAACTCTAAAAGGAGCGATTTCGGAAACATGAACCAATCCTTCGGCATTGGGACCGATCTTGATGAAGGCTCCAAAGTCCATGAGTCGGACAACTTCGCCATCATATCTCTCTCCGGGCATGTATTCTCTAGTCATATTAAAGATTATTTCTTTGGCTTTCTCGGCGGTTTCATTCTTGCCTGTTATGAATATGGAACCGTCATCCTCAATGGTTATATCTTCAACATGAGTAACATCACGGATCTCATTGATAGTCTTGCCGCCGGAGCCTATGACCAGGCCGATCTGATCCGGCTTGATCTTCATAACTATAATTTCCGGAGCAGATGGGGATATCTTTGGACGAGGCCTATCCAACTCTTTTTCTATGACATCTAATATCTTATGTCTGGCGGTTTTGGCTTTTTGGAGAGCTTCGGCCAAAATATCAAGAGGAATACCGCCGATTTTGATATCCATTTGGACGGCGGTTATGCCGGCGCGAGTGCCGGCAACCTTGAAGTCCATATCTCCATGATGATCTTCGGGTCCCTGAATGTCCGTTAAGATGGCGTATTTTTTGGAATTTCTCATCATAAGACCAGAGGCTATTCCGGCAACCGGAGCCTTGATCGGCACTCCTCCATCCATCAGCGCTAGACTAGAGCCGCAAACAGAACCCATAGAAGTAGAACCATTTGAGGCGAAGGCCTCCGAAACTATTCGTATAGTATATGGAAATTTATCTTTTGGTGGTATGACCGGCGCTAGAGCTTTTTCGGCTAGAGCCCCGTGGCCGATCATTCTGCGGTTGGTACCGCCTATTCTTCCTGTTTCCCCGGTAGAAAAAGGCGGAAAATTGTAATGATGGATGAATCTCTTGCTCTCTTGAGAAATAACTCCATCAACGACCAGGGCATCTCCTGGTGATCCGAGAGTCAAAGCCGAAAAAATATGAGTGCCTCCGCGATAGAATATTCCAGATCCATGAAGTATCGGAGAAATACCACCAGCTTTGGCGAATAATGGCCTTATTTCATCCATCTTTCTGCCATCAGCCCTCTTGCCATTGTCTATAGCCTCATTATGGATCAACTCATTTATAGATTCATCCAATATCTCCAAAGCCTTGCCAATATTCCCTTCCGGAATTTTTTCCTTGAAAATATTAAGCCATTTCTCGGCAACTTCAACAGTTTTCTCTTTTCCACCAGCATGGAAAACATAGTCTGATAATACTGGGGATATTTCCTGCTCAAAAAGTTCCTTAGTACCTGGAGTTGGTTGAGGAATTTCTACCTCAACCTTGGTCTTTCCCATTTCTTTTACGATTGCTATTTGCCACTTTTCTATTTTTTCTATTTCTTCGGAAGATTTATTCAAGGCCTCATTCAAGTCCTCTTCTCCAACCTCGCGCCCCCCGACCTCTATCATATTTATCAAACCGTCTTTCCCACAGGCAACCATTTCCAGGGAAATGCCCGCCTCCTCTCTGGCTTTGAAATCAGGATTGACCAGCCAAGTGCCGTTCTTGCATATCCTTACCGCCGAAACAGGGCCATTCCAAGGAATATCGGAAACTCCTAGAGCCAGAGATGCGGCAATGACCGAAACAACATCGGGATCATCTTGATCTATGGAAAGGATTGTTAGTATGACTTGAATCTCGTGTCGCATCTTCTGATTGAAAAGTGGTCTTATGGTCCTATCCACGATTCGGCCGGACAGTATGGCTTCTGTTGAAGGCCTTCCTTCCCTTCTGACAAATCGCGATCCGAGTATTTTGCCGGTAGCATAAAATCTTTCCTCATAATCCACTGTCAATGGGAAAAAATCGCCATCTTTTGGTTCTTTACCCATTACCGCTGTGGCTAGGACAACGGTGTTACCATAACGAACCATTACGGAACCATTAGTCTGATTGGCAAGATCATTGAACTTTGCTATTAAGGTTTTGCCTCCTATTTCTATAGAATATTCTTTCTTATTCATAATGCTTTTGCGGACATTTATTTGTTTTTGCCGCCTGTTCTCAAAAGATATTTTGAAGCATTTTCATCCAAATCTGTGAAATGATCAGCTGATTCTATTAGTTTGGCCGATGTTGATTTGCCAAAAGAGACTACTTCTACCTGACAACCCTGGTTCATTTGTAGATATTCAACCAGGGGCACAAAATCACCGTCACCGGTAACGAGGATAATAGAATCCAACTTTGGGGCCAGCTTGACGGCGTCAACGGCCATGCCGACATCCCAGTCGGCTTTTTTGGCTCCAGAACCAAAGATTTGGAGATCTTTGACCTTTGTTTCTATGCCCATTTTTGTCAAAGCTTCAAAGAAAGCATTTTCTTCTCCTGATTCTGTGGCAATGACATAGGCTACGGCCCGAATAAGTTTGCGACCATCCAAAGCATCTTTGACGATTTGGCCAAAATTGACCTTTGAATGATATAGATTCTTACCGCTATGATATATGTTTTGGGTATCAATGTATACGCCGACTCTTTGTTCTTTGTGTTTTATTATGGCCATGTGAAGTTGGAGCTAAAGTATTATTTTTTTAAGTCCAGTTTTTTGATAATCGTTGAGTAACGTTTGGGATGATTCTTTTTGAGATACAATAAATGTGTTTGGCGATCGGCCACCATACCCAACAATCCTCGGCGAGAATGATTGTCTTTTTTGTGTTTCTTGAGATGGCCAGTCAATTCAGTGATTCTTTTGCTCAAAATAGCCACTTGGACTTCCGGTGAGCCGGTATCAGTGTCGTGAATGGCTGTTTCTTTAATAACTTTGGTTTTCTGCCTAGTCGTTAACATGCGAGCATAGTAACATGACAATTCTGTTCATGCAATTTCTGCTACAATATGACCATGTCGCACAATATTCAAGAACTGAAAAAAGAATTCCTAGAATATATAGAAATAGAAAAAGGTCGAAGTCTCAAGACGGTTGCAAATTACGATCACTATCTGACTCGCTTTCTAGACTATAGCGAAGTTAGGGAACCAAAGAATATTAACGAATCTCTGCTTAGAGATTTTCGGCTATGGCTCAATCGTCAATCTGGTGGAAGGGGTCGGGCTATGCCCAAAACACTCAAAAAGAAGACCCAAAACTACTACCTTATAGCCCTGCGAGCATTTTTGAAGTATCTCAACAAAAGAGGACACCATACAGTTTCTCCCGAATACATAGAATTAGCCAAAACAGGAGAGAGACAGCTAGATCTTATTTCCAGGGCCGAATTGGAGCGCTTATTGCTTGCCCCAGATGGTCACGATGTCAAAAATCTAAGAGATAGAGCCATATTAGAGCTTTTATTCTCTACTGGACTGCGCGTTTCTGAGCTTTGTTCTCTACCTAGAGATCTAGATCTTTCTGCTTCGGAGATAACCGTACGAGGTAAAGGTGAGAAAGTCCGGGTAGTTTTCCTTTCCGATACTGCAAAGCAGGCTCTAAAAGATTATTTAGCAAAAAGGACTGATATGGATGATGCTATTTTTGCCAGAATGGGTAAAGAAATATCATCTGGTCAAGAGTTGAGGCTGACCAGTCGCTCGATAGAACGGATCGTAAAGCATTATGCCGTCAAAGCCGGCATTTCAAAGAAAGTTACTCCTCATATTATTCGTCATTCATTTGCCACAGATCTTTTGCGTAATGGAGCTGATATCCGATCTGTCCAGATACTGCTCGGGCATGCCAACATATCAACTACCCAGATTTATACTCATGTGACCGACAGCGAGTTGCGCAGAGTCCATCAAAAATTTCATAATAAAGGTCATTAGTATGCGTATCATTTCCTGGAATGTGAACGGTTTGCGAGCCAATATCAAAAAAGGCGGTTTTGATTGGTTCCTGAATGAATCTCCAGATATATATTGTTTGCAGGAAACCAAAGCTCACCCCGATCAACTAGAAGAAGGCGCTCGCAATCCTCCAGGATATTTCTCTTATTTTGACCACTCCAGAGGGCGGAAAGGATATAGTGGTGTAGGCGTATATTCAAAAGTAAAGCCAGAAAAGGTGGATTATTTTTTGGGCATAGAAGATGTTGATCAAGAAGGGCGTTTCCTGGCTCTTTTCTTCAAAGAAAAAACTTTTTCTAATCTGGCCAAGTTGGTAGTTATCAATACTTATTTTCCCAACGGGGGCGGTGGCCCAGATCGTCTTGCATTCAAGTTGAAGTACTACGATGAATTTTTGAAATACATAAATAAATTAAGACAAAATGGTTATGAAATCATTTTTTGCGGCGATATCAACACTGCTCATACGCCCATTGATCTAGCTAGACCAAAAGAAAATGAGAAAAACACAGGCTTTTTGCCCATAGAAAGAGCCTGGTTGGATTTGGTTCTCAAAGAGGGCTATGTAGATGTATTCAGGAGATTTTATCCGGGTGCAACAGGTAAATATACTTATTGGGACATGAAGACATTTGCCAGAGAAAGAAATGTTGGTTGGCGTATAGATTATTTCTTTATTAGTCCAGGAATTTTAAAAAATGTTAAAGAAGTTCTTATTCTTGATCATATTTTAGGATCAGATCACTGCCCTATTGAGTTAGTTTTGAAGTTTTAGTTTTATTGGTAATAAATCTGACTACATTGCAAGTCAGTGAAAAAATGTTCATCGGGGCTCTCTTTACAAAAAAGTAACCGCGTTAGGCGGATTCTAGTAGATAGAATGAATACGCATAACGCGGTTCGTTAGCGAAATCTTTTTCAATCGGTCTCCAGACTATTCCTTGTTTTGTGGTGCGCATGGCCGTGAAATTGTTGCTCTCCCGATGGGAGGCTTTGTTTTTTTATTGAGGCAAAATGCACCGCCTTCCCAAGCAACGGAAGGTTACCAAATTTTTTTAGATCTCGCTTTTTAAAGGAGTGAAGCCCACAGGCTTCTTTTGAAAGATCCGATCACAATCATCTTTCTCAAAAGATGTGAGAAACCTCGGGATGAATGTGTCTGGAGACATTATATGTCCTTTAGAAATGTCTGTAAAGGACATATTGTGGATAACTATGTCTTTTATACATGATTGTTTTAATTTACTTGACCCAATGTTTACTACGAATCTTCACAAGCTCTTTTTCCTCCTCACTTTTTTTTCTTTCTACGCCAACTGTTCCTAATTTCTTCAATTCTGTCTCCGGCAATAATATCAATTCCTTGGATCTTTTTTCAAGGTATTCTTGAGTGTTTATATTAGGATCATTTAGAACTTCTTCAAAAAGAGTATGTAAAATATAGCCAATTTTTGGACCTGGTGTCACAGAACAAACTTCCATGATCCTTTTTCCATCTATTTTTAACATTGAGACTGAAATAGGATCTCTCAAAGCTTCTTCTATCATAGATTTATACTTCCGGAGACGATAAGGGTTTTCTTTTGGGCGGCCGGTACCAATACGATCGCATATTCTTACATTTATTAGATCCCAAATCTTGTCTTTTCCGACATTTACTATCATACGACGGACGGCAGAGAGGGTAATAGTTTCCGTATCGGAGAAAAACATGTGCCAACGAACAAGTTTGGTCACTTTTTGAACTATAATCTGCGGAAACTTCAGTCTTTCAAGTATTTTCTTTGTTTCACGTGAACCAAGCACTTCATGCCCATAAAATGTGTATTGGTTTGTCTCACGTGAAAACTTTCGTGTTTCAGGCTTGGAAATGTCGTGAAACAGTGCCGCTAAGCGGGTCTCTATGGGATATTTTTTGTCAGCAGCATGCTGGAGACTTCTCAATAGGTGTTCCCAAACATCATAAGCATGAGCTTGGTTTTGCTCAATACCAATACCTTTTTCCAATTCTGGGATAATATGGGACAAAATACCAGAATCATGAAGCAATTCAATGCCCTTTTTGGGGATCGGTGACATTATGATCTTGGTGAACTCGTCTCTAACTCGTTCAGCCGAGATGTTCTTTATGAGAGTACTATGATTTTTTATGGCTGTAAATGTATCATTATGTATAGTGTAATCAAGTTCTACAGCCAATCTTATAGCCCTAATCATTCTAAGGGCATCCTCCCTGAAACGATCACTCGGATCACCCACTGTCCTTATACTTTTGTCTTTTATATCAGCCATACCTCCGTAAGGGTCTATAATGTCTTTTATGGCTCCATGGGACAAGCTTATAGCCATAGCATTTATGATCAAATCTCTTCTTTTCAAATCTTCCTCTAGAGTCTCGCTAAAAGCTACCTTATCGGGATGGCGGTGATCAGAATATTGAGATTCTAGACGGTATGGTGTAACTTCAATGTTTTTGAGTGTAGGATCATTGCTAAATTCATTGATTACGGATACTGTGCCATATGTATTTTCATACACAGTCTTCGGAAAGAGTTCCTGAATATTTTCTGGTCTGGCATTAGTGGTCACATCCCAGTCCTTTGGATTTCTTCCCAAAAGCAAATCACGAACGCATCCACCTACCAAATAAGCTTGAAAACCAGCTTTTTCAAGTATTTCCACAACATTTACAACTTCTCCTGGAATGGGGCTTTTTTGAGCCATTTTCATCCGATTATGCTATCATGTTTTGGGTTTATTCTCTATGTAGGTTTGTCTTTTTCAAATGCCTGTATGTATGCCTTCGTGGTGAAATGGATATCACAACGGTCTTCGGAACCGTTATTGCAGGTTCGAATCCTGCCGAGGGCACTAATTAGTTGTTAGTTAATGGTTAATAGTATTTGGAGCCCAGTGAATATTCCTTTTGCCTCTCCCGCAATGCAATTTGAGCCCCCGAGAATGGCAATCCCTATTTTGGTCGCTCCCGCGAGCCAAAATAGGGATTGCCATTCGACGGGGCGACCTTGCGGGGAGGCGAAAGGAATATTCACTGGGCTCTTGTTTAAATAAAAAATTTGATCATCATTCATTTTTAGATTATTATTACTTGGTCTTGAAATGCGCCGTGGCGGGCTTGCCCGCCGAAGCTCCGATGTTTATCGGAGCGAAGGCGGGTATGGTTTAGTGGTAGAATGCGTCCTTGCCAAGGACGAGACGGGAGTTCGATTCTCCCTACCCGCACTACTTCGCTCGCCTGAAGGGCGAGCTTCGAAGTGCGGGCACAGGCAGGATAAAATCTAAAACACTGAAAACTGGGGATAAGTCTGTGGACGGGGTTTATAAAAGACAAGAATAGTGGCTTAAACTCGTTGAGGACAATGATTTTAAAGTCCTTTGAATATTCTGGCCTAATTGAGCCATATACTAAAGGTATGACTTTAAAGGTCATAAAAATGTCTTACTTAATAGTCGTATAAGAATGATAACATTGTTTTCTTGAGAAACATTTCACGTGGAACATGGATAATAGAAAGAAGGGGAATAAGGGTGAGGAAGTAGCTTGTAAGTTCATCAAAAAAATCGGTTTTGATGTTATTGGTCGTAATTATCAGAAGAAATGGGGAGAAATTGACATTATTGCTACCAAATCTAATAAAGTTCACTTTTTTGAGGTAAAAAGTGTAACCACTGCTTTTGAAGAAGAATTTAGCAATAGTCATCGTCCAGAGGATAATGTTCATGGGCTCAAGGTCAAACACATACGACGAATGATTGAAACATTTTTGGAAGAAAGTGGCAGGGGACTGGAAGCAGAATTCCATTTTCATGTATTATGTGTCTATATGAATATGAAAACCCGTAGAGCCAGAGTCAGAATGATTGAGAATATAATTTTGTAGGTTGGTTGGTTTGTGATACGATAAATAAAACCGGAGCGTGGTGTAACGGCTAACATTCCTGTTTTGGGAACAGGCGACTCCGGGTTCGAATCCCGGCGCTCCGACCAGAAAAATATAAGCATGAAAATAAACAAATCTCCTTGGATACATCAACTAGATCAAAACAGAAAGCCAGTTTCTCTTAATCATGATCTTGATACGGATATTGCCATTGTGGGAGCTGGAATAGCTGGTATCTCAACAGCCTTTTTCCTGTTGAAATATACAAATAAGAAAGTGGCTATTTTTGATCAAGGAAAGCTCGCTCATGGGGCCACGGGGCACAATGCGGGCCAGGTTGTTGCTCGTTTTGAGAGGCCGCTTTCTGAATTGGTAGGGGAGTTTGGTTTTGAAAAGACCAAACGAGCATTACACGATCTCCATTCCGGATGGATTCTTTTGGATGAAATGTATACAGACGCAAATTTAGATATTCTTTTTTCTAGAATATCTGGGCATAGAGGTTTTTCTGATCTATATCAGGTCATTTTAGCTCTAAAAGATCTGGAGATTGAGATTTCGGCAGGCTTCCCCAAGAATGAATTTTTCGTAAGTGATAAGGCTCCATTTCTGGACTCCATTCCTAATAGTTTTATTAATTTGTATAAAGTTATTTCTCATACAGAAATTTTAAAGAAGTTAGAAACAGAAGATAAGGATTTTTATGCTGTCAGATCAGATCAAAGAGCTTGTGTGAATTCCGCTCTTTTTTGTCAGGAGACAGTTTTGTACCTTTTAAAGAAATTTTCCCATCGTTTTAGTTTATATGAAAATACCCACATCATTAAAGCTGTCCTAAAGAAAAGTTCTGTATTTCTTGATGCCGGCAAACATACCATTCATGCTGAAAAAGTAGTTTTATGTAGTAATGGTTTTGAAAATATTGAAATTTTCAATGAAGGGGGGCTAGCTATAGACAAAAAATTCCATCATCTTGTTGAAGGTGTGGTGGGTTATATGTCTGGTTATCTGGAGGCAATGAATAAAAAAGCCGCAGCTATTGAGTATTTCCCAGAAAATGAGGATCCTTCAAAAGCTGATCCTTATTTTTATCTTACTAGGCGTCCTCATGAAATGGGGGATGAAAAACATAATCTTGTTTGTGTGGGTGGCCCAGAAGTCAGTATTAAAGATCGCGAAGAATATCTTTTTGACTACGATTATCCGGAAAAAATCCAGGCGGATATTGATGCATTCATTAAAAAAGAATACGATACGGATCCAAATAGAAAGATTGATTATGAATTCACTTGGCATGGGTTGATGGGGTATACCCCAAATCGGGTGCGTCTTATCGGGGAAGAGCCCAAAAACAGAGTCCTTCTATACAATCTTGGTTGCAACGGCATCGGTATAATCCCTTCAATTTATGGCGGACGGCGTATTTCGCGGATTATTGCTGGAGAAAAACTTCAGTCTTCAATATTTGATCCGAGAGGATGAGATGGTACAATCGTCAAAAATAAGTTAAGTAGGTATAAAACTTCGTAAGTTATGTGAAGCGGGATTAGTTTAGTGGCAGAATGACACACTTCCAATGTGTAGACGGGAGTTCGATTCTCCCATCCCGCACCATTTAGTGAGAAAGACCGAGGTAGCTGGTATTGACACCCCTAATCAAAGGTGTATGATAATATCATATTAATTTATAATACAAATATATGTCCACCCTATCAGTCCCATTGCCACCAAATCTTGAGGAATTTATTAATCAGCAAGTAAAAAGCGGACGCTCTCCAAACAAAGCCGCCGTGGTCAGAAGTGCTTTGAAAATGCTTTCGGAGGAAGAAGCAGTACAAGCGGTACTTCTGGCAGAGAAAGGACCAACCTTGAGAGGAGACCTACAAGAATTGGCAAAAAAACTCCGAACAAAATGATGAAAATTGCTTACAAAGCAATTTTCATAAGACAATTTGATGATCTTCCGATAGATTTACAAAGCGAGGTATTGGAAAAAATTGGATTACTTAAAATCGCTCAAAACCATCAACAGCTTAAGGTTCACAAATTGCACGGCTCGCTTCAAGATCGCTATAGTTTCTCCGTTAATTATAAAATTCGTATTGTATTTAGATATCTTTCAAAAAACGAGATTGTCCTGCTTGTCATAGGCGACCACGATATTTACCGATAAAACAAAAAACCGCCTTATGGCGGTTTTTTGGTGAGGTCGGACCTTGTCCAAGTTTTATCAAGGTCTTGTCTCCATAAAATATAGATATTATTTTACCGCGTCCTTGAGAGCCTTGGCGGCACGGAACTTCGGGACTTTCATGGCTGGAACCTTGATTGCTTCGCCAGTGCGAGGGTTGCGGGCTTCGCGGGCGGCGCGTTGTTTGACCGAGAAAATGCCCAGACCTGCAATAGAGACTTCATCGCCCTTTTTCAGAGAGTCAATGATACTGTTAACCATGGTTTCTACTGCTTGCTCGGCTTGGACTTTGGTGCCGCCTAGGATGACATGGACTGCATCTGCTATAGCTGCTTTGTTCATATATTTGTTTTTAGCTTATAATGGCTCTAATTATATAGTAAGCCATTTTTTAAGCAATGATATCCAATATTGACTCAATCAATTTGATGATATCTAATTATCTGGCAAAATCCACTGTTCTGGTCTCCCGAATGACTGTAACTTTGATTTCTCCCGGATATTTGAGGTCTTTTTCTATCTTGGTAGCTATATTTCTAGCCAGATTTTTGGCCTCCAAATCTCCCAATTCTTCTGGTTTGACGAATATCCGAATCTCCCGGCCAGCCTGGAGGGCATAAGATTTTTCTATGCCCGGGAATGAATTGGCCAAAGCCTCCAGCTCGCCCAAACGCTTGAGATAATGCTCTATATTGTCTCTACGGGCTCCGGGCCGAGCACCAGATATGGCGTCAGCTGTCTGTACGATCCGTGATTCTATGGTTTCGTACGGGTGTTCTTCATGGTGGGCTTGCATAGCCTTGATAACTTCTTCCGGTGCTCCGAACTTTTGAAGAATCCTGCGGCCGATCTCCACATGGCTACCGGTAACTTCATGGTCAAGAGCCTTGCCCAGATCGTGCAGGAGAGCCCCAGCCTTGGCTACTTGGACATTGGCGCCTAGTTCTTCGGCTATCATTCCAGCTATATGCGACATCTCTATGGAGTGTTGAAGAACATTTTGGCCATAACTGGTGCGGAAATGAAGACGGCCCAGAATAAGCAGGATACGCGGATCAAGACCAAGAATGCCGCATTCATAAGCAGCGGCTTCGCCCTTTTCTTTGATGGTCTTGTTGATCTCTTGTTTGGCTTTTTCAACCAATTGTTCTATCTTGGCAGGCTGGATGCGGCCGTCCTTTATGAGATCTTGAAGGGCGATACGGGCGATGTGGCGGCGGATCGGGTCAAAAGAAGATATTGTAATGGTTCCTGGGGTATCATCAATCAGGACTTCAACCCCAGTCATCCTTTCAAAAGCCTTGATATTACGACCTTCTTTGCCGATGATTTTGCCCTTAATGTCATCACTTGGTATTTCAACGCTGGTAGACATAACATCTTGGGCCACAGAAGAAGCCAGGCGTTGAATGGACATGGCCAAAATGTCTTTGGCTTTTCTCTCTAGAATTTCTTCTCCCTGGGTTTCAAGTTTTTTGATCCTGACCAAAAGATCGGCTTCAGCTTGTTTTTCGGCTAGCATCAACAGTTCTTTCTTAGCATCTTCCAAGGACAGTCTGGCTGATCCTTCCAGAGCCCGGATCCTGTCTTGCTCCAGTTTGTCGGTGCGGTCGCGGATCGTCTTGATCTCGCCAATCTTTTCCTTGATCAGTTCAACTTCTTTTTCAAGATCCAGTTGGCGTTTGTCCAAAAGGTCCTCCTTTTTTATCAAACGCCCTTCGGTTTGCCTGATTTTCTCTTCTTTTTCTTTGTTTTCTTTCCTGGCATCTTCAAGGAATTTGCTAGCCTTGACTTCGGAATCAGAAGTGATTTTCTTGGCTTCTTCTCTGGCCGAAAGAAGCATTTCTTTGATCTCTATTTCCATGGAACCCTTCTTACCCAGGGAAATTATCAAACGAAGATAATACCCAACAGCCACTCCAGCCACTCCAGCAATGGATAGGAATAATGCGACTAATTTTAGAGACATGAATGAAAGCGACAGCTTTCTATATACTTATGAGACAGTCAATATATGATATGGGGAAATAATAGGTATTTTCATAGATTGGGCGGCACACAGTTCATAAAAAGCATAATCGGAATTAATATTGGTAACAAAATCATCATATAATAAAATCTTGCATATTAGCAAGGGTTGGTATATTCTTGGCCTATAATAAAGAAATAATATGCTTATCCCCACAGTTATAGAAAAAAGTAGTTTTGGCGAACGGGCCTATGATATTTATTCACGGCTTCTCAAAGAAAATATTGTCTTTTTGGGTGGTCCTATAGATGATCATGTCGCCAATCTAGTCATAGCTCAACTTCTATTCCTCCAATCAGAGGATTCCAAGAAAGAAGTATCACTCTATGTCAATTCTCCTGGTGGTTCGGTAACAGCTACCTTGGCTATCATTGATACCATGAACCATATCAAAAATGACATTTCTACAGTATGTGTGGGGATAGCGGCTTCGGGTGCGGCTCTGATTCTTTCAGCCGGCACAAAAGGCAAGCGCTATGCTCTGCCAAATTCCGAGGTGATGATACATCAGCCTTTGGGTGGAGCCGAAGGTCAGGCCTCTGATATTGAGATCAGTGCCAGACATATTCTCAAAACTCGGACGGTTATCAATAAAATTCTAGCCAAAAACACCGGCCAAACTCTTTCAAGAATTGAAAAGGATGTGGATAGAGATTTCTTCATGGATGCGGAAGAGTCCAAGAAATACGGCATCATAGATCAGGTCATGAATGTAAAAAAATAGGACCTCCGGAGGCATAAAAACAGAAGTGGTGTTATTATTTATGAGCTATGGGGGATAAAGGCTACAAATCAAATAAGAAAAGTATAAAAGGGAACTCTGGTTTCACTCTTATAGAGCTTTTGGTTGTGATGTCTATCATTAGCGTTATATCTTCTATGGTATTAGTTTATTTGAAATCTACCAGAGACAAAGCCCGAATTTCTTCCGCCAGATCATTTAGCGCCAACATATATCATGCAAGTGGAGCCTATGCTGGAGGTATATGGCTGATGGAGGAGGGAACAGGCAATATTATAAATGATTCCTCGGGCTGGAAGAATACGGCCACCAATAATGGCGCGACTTGGTCAAGTGATGTCCCTTTCACTGATTCTGAAGAAAAATGGTCTTTGTATTTCAATGGGAGCAGTTATTTGAGCGTTCCATTCAACGCCAAGACGATGAATATAAAACAAGACGGCTTTACTTATAGTGCATGGATCAAACCGACAGCTCTGACCCAAGATTACAATATGTTCATGGGCCAGATTTTGCCGTATTTCAATGTTCGAAGTACGGGTATACTTCATATGAGCATGACTGCTGGAGGACAACAAAGAAGTGTATACAGTGTTACAAAGCTTTCTGTAAATAAATGGTATCATGTAGCGGCCACATACGATTCGCAAGGATATATGAAAGTCTATGTAGATGGCAAGCTCGATGGTACTAGCGGACCTTTTCTCAATCCATCAAATAGTGTTTCTAATTTTTATATAGGCAAATGGCAACCAAATGACACCTATCGTTTTACGGGTTATATAGCCCGCGTGCGCCACTACAACAACGCTCTCTCACTATCACAAATACAGCAAATGTACGCAAACGAATCGCCTCAATTCAAATTGGCTAATGCCGTAGGCGGAATTTCTGGAGAAGATAATTAGAAATTACTATCATTCAAGCCCTGGTCAGATCTATATAGATCGGCTTGAATATTATCTGGATCATCGGAAGTATTGGTGACTGGTTCTACAGAAACGGATGTTTGACTAGAAGTCATTATCCCGGAGTACTCATCATTCGTGATATTTTCGGTCTGTGAAGATCGGTCATTTACGCGCGAAGCGAAGAGATATAGGGCGGCAATCACCAGGACCAGAACGATAATAAGTATAGCAATGACCGGGCCGATCTTTTTACTGCCAGTTTCATCTGAGCCGTTTGGGCTTGGGCCA